>JAGOKC010000059.1 GCA_017994835.1 Aquabacterium sp.
TTCAGGCGTTCGCCGGTCGAGGTGTGCTTGCACAGATAGTGCAAGCCACTCCAGCTCGATTCGATTTTCTGAAACTCGGGGGCATGCAGCACTTCGCTCAACTGCGCGGAGATCAGTTGGTCGATTTCGGCAATGCGGGCATCGATGTTGGCCGACAGGTTGTCTGACACCACCACGGTGCCATCGAGAACTTCCTTGACCAGTTCACCAATGATGTCCTTGGCACGTGCATGCTCGGTATCGGTCTTGGCCACCTTGCTGCGGGCGACGATGTCATCCAGCAAATTGATGCTTTCGACCACTTGACCGGTCTGGGGTTGCAGTTGGGCACTCATGGCATCACTCCTGTTCAGGCTGCTGTGCTTCGGCGCTCAGTTGCTTGAGCTTCTCGGTGTTGCTCAACACCTCAGCCAGCGCGTCTTCCAGCTTTTCGTTACCGGCCAGCTTGTTGCGCAGGTCGGACAGCTTGGTGCGCGCCTCCAGCAACTTGCGCAACGGGTCAATCTGCTCGACAACCGCCTCGGGACGGAAGTCATCCATCTTCTTGAAGTCAAGGTTCACCCCAAACTCACCGCCTGCTGCAGACAGCTTGTTCTTGACGCGGAAGCTGGCGCGAGGCGCAATGCCCTCCATCACCTCGTCAAAGTTGTCCATGTCAACGCTGACAAACTTGCGGTCCTTCAGCTTGGGCTGTGGCTTGTCCGGATCAGCCTGACCGGCAAAGTCACCCATGACGCCGACCACGAAGGGAATTTCCTTCTGTTCGGTCGCGTCGCCCACTTCCACGTCATACGTGAGCTGAACGCGTGGTGGACGCACGCGCCCGAGTCGCTGTTGAACGCTGTCTTTCTTGGCCATGAGCAGCCTCCTTCGTGATGTCTGTGATTACTGCAATGCGCCAAACGGATTGGCACGACCAGCGGTGCTGCCAGCAGGTTTGGCAACGGATGCAGGCTTGGCAACGGGAGCGGGAACGGGCTTGACCACAGGAGCCGGTGTAGCCTTGCCCACGGGAGCGGGGGCGGCTGCAGGGGCCGGAGCTGGCGCCGGCTTGACGACAGGTGCCTTGGCGGCTTCGGCAGCGGCGGGGGCTGCAGGCGCGCTGGCAGGGGCGGAAGCCGGTGCAACACGACGCACGACACGACGCGAACGCTTGACTGGCTCGGGCACAACCTCGGGCTGGGGTGCAACCAAAATGGGCTCACCCAGAGCTTCGCGGATCAGCTTGGCCACGCTCTCGGCTTCGTTGCGGGTCGATCCCTTGACTTCATTGACCTTGCGCAGATGAGCCAACGCTTCGGCACTCACGCGCAAACCGCTGACAGCCAGAATGCTCTGCGCGGTCAGATCGTTGACGTCGCGTTGCAGCACTTCCTGGGCATCGTTGATGGCGTGACCATATTGACGCGCTTCGAAATGAATCTGCGCCTTGCGAACCCACGGCTGTTTGGCTGAAGGGTCAATCTTGATGGCCTGGTCAAGCTGCTCGAATGCCTGCTGGGATTGCCCTTGCTTCAGCGCCTCATCGGCGGCCGACACTCTGGCATCAACCTTCTCACGGACAGCCTTTTGCGCCGATTCGGTGTCCTGCTTTTGCATGGAAGAACAGGCTGCCAAAGCAGACAACAACGAGACCATCAACGCGCGGCCCATGCCCCGGCGTAAGTTTTGCAGCGTCAATCGAATACTCCCTAATGACTTGTGAACGCGACCGGAAAAACCACGCTCCGATCGACTGCGCGGATTAAAGCGGAATTCATTTCAATCGCCTGCCCCCATTCGGGGGTGATTTACAGACTCTTTCAAATCGTTGCAATTCCATCCCCCTCCTTGTGGGGGAGTTCGCCATCGTCATACCCATCGCCTTCTTACACTACGCGCCGGCGATGAGCCCCCTTGCTCCGTCCAAGATGTATGAACACACACACTCCGGGTAGGCATGCCATCGCATGCATCTTGTTGGCTTGCACACTGGCGGCCTGCAGCAACGCGCCCAAGAACACCCTGTCCTTGCCCGATGCCGTGCCCAAGGAGCTGGGTGAGTTCGGTGCCGGAGAAGCTGGCGCATCCGAAAGTGGCGGCGTGTTGGGCTACATCGGCAACCTGGGCAAGAAGGCACTCGAAGCCACGGGCCTGAAAAAACCTGAAGCACCCGAGTTGCCCAAGGTGCCTGACCGTGCCCTGCCTGACCATCGCATTGCCTGGCGCATCCACGCCAGCACTTCACTCAACGTAACCGAGCGAGGTCAGTCTCTGGCTCTGCTCACACGCCTGTATCGGCTTCGCAGCCCTGATGCTTTCTTGCAAGCCCCCCCTGACACCTTCGGTGATGCGGCCAAAGAGAAGGACGTACTGGGCGACGATCTGGTGTCGGTGCGCGAGGTGCAGCTCATTCCGGGACAGCAATATGAAACGACCGAAAAAGTGCCCCGTGATGTGCGCTACGTCGGCATCGTCGGCATGTTCCGATCACCGGCCAGCAACCGTTGGCGTTATGCCTTCAGCTCAGCCACGGCCGAGCTCAGCGGACTGACGCTGGGGGCCCATGCCTGCGCAATGAGCGTTCAGACGGGTGAACCCATCGGACAGCCGGTCAAGGTGGTGCGTTCAGCCGCCGTGACCTGTCCGTGACGCTTGATTCAGATGTCTGGCAGCCATTTTCCTGAAAGTCTCGCGTGATCCAGTCACCCAAAATCCTGTGGGGCGAAGGCCTCTTCCTGCGCCCCCAACACTTCCAGCAGCAAGACGCGTATCACGAGTGGCGTCTGGCACAAATGTCACGCCTGCTGCACCCTTACGCCTGGGGTGTCCGTCACGTCAAGGTTGATCCGGACGCGTTGCAGACGGGTCTGCTGCGCCTGCTGGAGTTGCAGGTGGTGCTGCCCGATGGTGAATTGTTCAACGCTCCTGGCGAAGACGAGTTGCCGCCGGCGGTTGCACTGTCGTCCATCGCACAAGACGGCACCGGCGAAGCGGTCTTCCATCTGGCCCTGGCACCCGTGCGGGCCAGCGGCACCAACATGGCGAGCACACAACAAGAGGCCGACACGGCGGTGCGTTACTTCCGCTCGCCCGTTCAAGCAGCCGACGGCTTCACCGACGCGGTGGCTGCCGAGCTGGTGGTGTTGCGCAAGTCAGCCCGCATCCTGCACGACAGCGAGCCACGGGCGCATCTGGTGAGCCTGCCCCTGCTGCGCTTGCGCAAGACCTCGACAGGCGGCATGGAGCAGGACGGGAGGTTCATGCCCCCCAGCCTGAGCATCCAGTCCTCGCCTTCACTGTTCTTGTACCTGCGTCGCCTGCTTGACGTGCTGCAAGCCAAGGTCGATGCGCTCTACGGCATGCACCGCGAACCCAGCAAGAACATCATCGAGTTCCGCTCGGGCGATGTGGCCTCGTTCTGGTTGCTGCACACCGCCAGTTCGGCCTTTGCCGGCTTGTCGCATCTGTCCCGCCATGCATCGCTGCATCCCGAGCGCCTGTTCGAGAAGTTGCTGGAGCTGGCCGGGGCGCTGATGACCTTTTCCAAGACCTTCACGCTGGCCGACCTCCCCAGCTACGATCACATCAACCCAGGCCCGGGTTTCACCCGCCTGGACCAGATCGTGCGGGAGCTGCTGGAGACGGTCATCTCGACCCGTTACTTTGCGATCGCGCTCAACGAAACACAGCCCTCCTTCCACCAGGGCCGACTCGATGCGGAGCAGATCAACCCGCAGACCCAGCTTTACCTGGGTGTGAGCGCCACGATGGCCCCTGCCGAACTTGTCGAGGTGGTGCCGCAGCGCTTCAAGATCGGTGCGCCGGACGACGTCGAAAAGCTGGTGCTGTCAGCCATGCCGGGCGTGCGCCTGGTGCATGCGCCGCAGGTGCCCGCAGCCGTTCCGGTTCGCCCGGGCAGCTATTACTTCACCCTGGAGCCACGCGGCAGCCTGTACGAACGCATGCTGCAAGCCCAGGCCCTGACCGTCTATGCCCCCTCCGGCCTGCCCGACCTCCGTCTGGAGCTGGTGGCCGTGAACGCCTGATCCGAGGACCCCGCTCATGACCTCATCCAAAGCCCCCTCGCTGTTTGGCTCGCCCTCGCCCCACCACGCCGCGCACGCTGCACCTGCCGCCGCACCCACCGAGGCGCACAGCCTGCTCGACCTGATGTACGACGGCTTCTACCTGCTGTTTCTGCTCAAGGGCAAGCACGCGCCGCAAGACGCCGAAGCCTTTCGCGAGCGCATCAAGCAGTTCCTGACCGCCTTTGAGCGCGGTGCCACCCGCATGAACGCTTCGGCCGAAGACGTGTACGCCTGCAAGTACGCCTTTTGCGCCACCGTGGACGAAGCCGTGCTGATGTCGGGCTTCAAGGTCAAGGAAGCCTGGCAGCGCCTGCCGCTGCAGGTGCAGTTCTTTGGCGAGCAACTGGCTGGCGAGCAGTTTTTCGAGAAGCTCGAAGAACTGCGTCGCCAGGGCGCGCCGCGTGTGCAGGCCATGGAGGTGTTCCATATGTGCCTGCTGCTGGGCTTCCAAGGCAAGTACCTCATCGAAGGCTCCGAGAAGCTCGGCTACTTGACCGCCCGCCTGGGTGACGAGATCGCCCGCATCAAGGGCCAGGGTGCGGGTTTTGCCCCGCACTGGGCTGCGCCGGACCGCATCCAGCATCAGCTCAAGAACGAAGTGCCACTGTGGGTGGTGGCATCGGTGTTTGGCTTGATGGCCTTGCTTGCTTACACCGGCTTGCGCTGGCAACTGGGACAACACACCTTCGAGTCCCTGGCCCAGGCCCATCACATCGTGCAACTTGCACCACAGGTGGCGAACATCACGATCACGCTGCCCTGACGCCCACGCGCCGCAAGCCGTCATGCAGCGGCATCGTCGTCAGAGATCGACTCGCCCGCACGGCCATCCCCCAGCGCCACCCGCAGTTGCCTTACGCGCTCACCAATCTTGATCTCCAGCCCACGCGGCACGGGTTGGTAAAACGCCTGGGGCGTCATGCCATCCGGGAAATAGCGCTCACCGGCCGCGACACCGCCCGGTTCGTCATGGGCATACCGGTAGCCCTCACCGTGCCCCAGCGTCTTCATCAGCTTGGTGGGCGCATTGCGCAGGTGCATGGGCACGGGTCGCGTGGTGTCCTGCTTGACCCACGCGCGCACGGCCTTGTAAGCCGTGTAGGCCGCATTGCTCTTGGGCGCCACGGCCAGATAGATCACGCATTGGGCCAGGGTCAGCTCGCCTTCGGGTGAGCCCAAGCGTTCGTAGGTTTCCCCGGCATCCAGGGCCATGCGCAAGGCACGCGGGTCGGCCAAGCCGATGTCTTCACTGGCCATGCGGATCAGGCGTCGCACGATGTAACGTGGGTCCACCCCACCATCGACCATGCGGACGAACCAGTACAGCGCGGCATCAGGGTCGGAGCCCCGCACCGACTTGTGCAGGGCCGAAATGGTGTCGTAAAACTGGTCGCCGCCTTTGTCGTAACGACGCAGCTGCTCCCCAAGCGACTTCTCCAGCGTGACCTCGTCAATGCTGTCGCGCCCCTTGAGCATCCCGGCCAGGGTCTCGTAGGTGTTGAGCACACGGCGCGCATCGCCGTCGGCGTAGGCGATCAAACGGGCGCGGGCCTCGGGTGTGAGGCTGGGGCCTTGCAGTTCGGCCTGGCCGCGCGCCAGCAAGGTCTGCATGGCCGCCTCGTCCATGCCGCGCAGCACGTGCACGGTCGCCCGCGAGAGCAAGGCAGCGTTGACCTCGAACGAGGGGTTTTCGGTGGTCGCACCGATGAAGGTGAACAGGCCCGACTCGACATGCGGCAGGAAGGCGTCTTGCTGCGCCTTGTTGAAACGGTGAACCTCATCGACGAACACGATGGTGCGGCGGCCTGCACGTCGCGCCACTTGCGCCTTCTCGACGGCCTCTCGGATGTCCTTGACGCCGCCCAGCACCGCCGAGATGGCGAGGAACTGCGCGTCAAAGGCATAGGCCATCAGGCGCGCCAGCGTGGTTTTGCCCACGCCGGGTGGACCCCACAGGATCATGGAGTGCGGCTGGCCAGACTCGAAGGCCACGCGCACGGGCTGGCCTGGCCCCAGCAGGTGGTCCTGCCCCACGACCTCGTCAATGGTGCGCGGTCGCAGGCGCTCGGCCAAGGGCGCACCCAGTCCCGGTGCCGGCGGTGTGGCCGGATGAGCACCTGCAGCGCCAGCGCCACCCGAGGGGTCTGGCAGATCGAGGGAGAGGCTGTCTTGCATGACCCGATTGTCGCAGCAGCGACGCAGCGCGCCAACGTTTGAACAAAACAGCACTGGACAAAGCTTGTCACTTATGGGAAACTCTATGGGTTCGTTGTTTTGTAGTCATTGCAAAGTGGTTCAAAGCAGCGAATCACAAAGTTCATCCCCTCTGACCTTTTTCAAGCCGGGCAGTACCGTCGGGTACCTGCCAAGAGCGTGTCTTGAGTTCCGGTTGGCGGCGATGCCGTCGCTTTCCCAACCGACTCACCGTGGCCCCTCATTGCGCCGAGTGCGCCCGCCACGAAGTCTGTACACGAAATCCATAGCGACTCCACCTGGCTCAGGCCATTTGATCGAGTGATCAATGGCTTGGCCGTGGCGTGTGTTTCTTGTCGAATCCTCGACAAGTGGCAGCGCTTTGCATTGCTTGAAAGAAGTTATGTCCAACGAAAACGAAATCATCTCCAGCGCCGCCACCCCGTCGGCTCCTTCGCAGCTGGACGCCCTGGCTCAACGCATCGAAGCCGAAGTGTTCGGCGTCGAAGCCGCTGACGCGACCGAAGAAGAAGCCACTGGCGCGCGCTTTGATGATCTGGGCCTGAGCCCTGAGCTGTGCCGTGCCCTGGCTGACTCGGGTTACACCCAGCCGACCACCGTGCAAATCCAGGCCATCCCGGCTGCCATGCAAGGCGCCGACCTGCGCGTGGCTTCGAGCACGGGCAGCGGCAAGACCGCCGCGTTCATGCTGCCGTCGCTGGAGCGCATCATTGCCGCCCGTGGCGACAACACCAAGCGCCGCGAAAAGGGCAAGGTTCACGGCCCCCGCGTGCTGGTGCTGGCTCCGACCCGCGAATTGGCCATGCAGGTGGCCAAGGCTGCTGACACCTATGGTCGCCACATGCAAGGTCTGCGTGTCGCCACCGTGGTGGGCGGCGTGCCTTACGCTTACCAGCTCAAGGCCCTGAAGGGCCCGCTGGATGTGCTGATCGCCACCCCTGGCCGTCTGCTCGACCACCTGAACACTGGTGCGGCCGTGCTCGACAACCTGGAAGTGCTGATCCTGGACGAAGCCGACCGCATGCTGGACATGGGCTTCATCGATGACATCGAAACCATCGTCGAGCGCACCCCGGCCGAGCGTCAGACCCTGATGTTCAGCGCGACCTTTGCCGGCCACGTTGGCCAGCTGGCCTCGCGTCTGACCCGCAATGCCGTGACCATCGAAGTGGCGTCGCACACCGACAGCCACGACAACATCGAACAACGTCTGCACCTGGCCGACAGCCTGCAGCACAAGAACCAGCTGCTGGACCATCTGCTGACCGACAAGGCTGTCGATCAAGCGGTGATCTTCACCAGCACGCAGCGCGATGCCGACATCCTGGCCGACCGCCTGGCTGACATGGGTCACTCCGTGGCCGCCCTGCACGGTGGCATGCCTCAAGGTCGCCGCAACCGCGTGTTGCAAGGCCTGCGCAGCCGTCAGCTGCGCGTGCTGGTCGCCACCGATGTGGCCGCTCGCGGCATCGACGTGCCCACGATCACCCACGTGATCAACTACGGCATGCCCATGAAGGCCGAAGACTATGTGCACCGCATTGGCCGTACCGGTCGTGCTGGCCGCAGTGGCTTGGCCGTGACCCTGGCCGAGCGTCGTGACATCGGCATGGTGCGTCGCATTGAGCGCTACACCACGCAGCGCATCCCTGAGTCGGCGATCGAAGGCCTGGAGCCCAAGATGAAGTCGGGCGGCTTCGCTGCGCCAGACAGCCGTGGCCCCCGCATGGGCAAGCCCATGCCGGGTCATCGCAACCGTGAAGACCGTGGCGCACCGCGCTTTGGTGCCAACCGCGAAGGTGGTTTTGGTGACCGTGGCAGCGATCGCGGCGGCTTCGGTGGTGACCGTGGTGGCTTCGGCGGCGACCGTGGCGGTTTTGCCGGCAAGCGTGAAGGCGGCTTCGGCGGCAATGAGCGCGGCAACTTCGGTGGTGACCGTGGTGGTTTCGGTGGCGACCGTCCGGCTTTTGCCGACCGTCCTCGCCAAGACCGTCCGTATGGCGACCGCCCTGCTTTCGGCGACCGTCCTGCCCCCCGTGGTGACCGTCCCTCCTTTGGTGACCGTCCGGCTTTCGGCGACCGCCCTGCGTTTGGTGACCGCCCGCGTGGTGACCGTCCTGCCTTCGGTGACCGTCCGGCCTTTGGCGACCGTCCCGCTTTCGGTGATCGCAAACCATTTGGTGACAAGCCTTTCGGTGGCAAGCCTGCCCATGGCAAGTCGTTTGGCGAGAAGTCCTTCGGTGAGAAGTCGTTTGGCGACAAGCCGTTTGGCAGCAAGCCCTTTGGTGCCAAGCCTGGCTTCAAGTCCGGCGGTCCCAAGCCTGGCTTTGGCGGCAAGCGCCCCGGTTTTGCCAAGCGTGAAGGCTGATTGATCCAGCAATGAATTCAGGCCCGCATCGAACGGGCCTGATTCAAACAAAACACATCAGGAAGAAGGCCTGCTGACGCCCCAATCGTCAAGGCTGTTTGAGCACATCCGCCCCAGCTGGCGGTGTGAACTGAAATCGGGTGGCCGGCAAGGTCACTTTCGACTCGAATTGTGCAAACTCCAGCCGTGAGCGCTGGCCAAAGCTGTCCAGGATTTCCAGGGCTGCCAATTGCCCTTTTCTGAATCCGACACGAACGGACTGGAATTGCCCCTCTTTATGGCGGGGCAAGGCTTCCACCCATTCCCAAGACGTTGCTTGTAGAGGCATCGAGGCCGCGGTCGCCGCACTCGATGACAACGCAGGCACGTTACGGAGGGTGAAATCCTTGTCCAACGCCCCCCCGGCCAACAAGGCCGCAGGCGTGGCTCCAATTGACTCACTCATCGGGCGCACGGTCACCTGGTTCAGGTCCACATCGTGCAGCCAGACCTGTTTGCCATCTCCCACGATGAGCTGTTCCGTGGGGGTGGTGTACGCAAAGCGAAACCGGTTCGGACGCTGAAACTCCAGCGATCCCTTGGACTTGCGGCTTTTCTTGCCGTCTGGCGAGGTCACCGTCTGCGTGAACTCCCCCCGACCTGTCTGCACGTCTTTGACGAAGGCCCGCAAGCTGGCCACGGCATCTGCCTGGGCCACGTTGCAGGCCATCGTCAGCCCCACGGCCAGCGCGCTGGCCCTTCCCCATGGTGTCCGCATCCGTCGCATCTCTTCAAGCTTCATCCCAGGGTGCCGAAGTGGCACCTCCTTCTCCACCCCGGGCCGGAACAATCAGTTCACGGTTGCCGTTGGTGGCCATACTGGATACGAGTCCGGATTTCTCCATTTGTTCCAGCAAGCGCGCCGCACGGTTGTAACCAATGCGCAGGTGGCGCTGCACCAGCGAGATCGACGCCTTCTTGTGTTGCAGCACCACCGCGACCGCGTTGTCGTACATCGGGTCTTGTTCGCCGTCACTGCCGCCCATGGGCGATCCGTCGAGGTTGCTGCCCTCGTCACTGAGGTTGCCGCCCTCCAGGATGCCCTCGATGTAGTTGGGCTCGCCCTGCGACTTGATGTACTGCACCACCCGGTGCACCTCTTCGTCGCTGACGAAGGCACCGTGCACGCGGATCGGCAGGCCCGAGCCGGAGGGCAGGTACAGCATGTCGCCCTGCCCCAGCAAAGCCTCGGCACCCATCTGGTCCAGGATGGTGCGGCTGTCGATCTTGCTGGAGACCTGGAAGGAAATGCGCGTAGGGATGTTGGCCTTGATCAGGCCGGTGATGACGTCCACCGAGGGGCGCTGCGTGGCCAAAATGAGGTGCACGCCGGCGGCGCGGGCCTTCTGGGCCAGACGTGCGATGAGTTCTTCGATCTTCTTGCCCACCACCATCATGAGGTCGGCCAACTCGTCGATCACGATGACGATGTGCGGCATGCGATCGAGCGGTTCGGGCTCGTCGGGCGTGAGGCTGAAGGGGTTGGGGATCAGTTCGCCCCGCGCCCTGGCCTCGTCCATCTTCTTGTTGAAGCCCGCCAGGTTGCGCACGCCCATCTTAGACATGAGCTTGTAGCGACGCTCCATCTCGCCCACAGCCCAGTTGAGGGCGTTGGCCGCTTGTTTCATGTCGGTCACGACCGGACACAGCAGGTGCGGGATGCCTTCGTACATGCTCATTTCGAGCATCTTCGGGTCAATCAGGATGAGGCGCACATCGCGCGCTTCGGCCTTGTAGAGCAGGCTCAAAATGGTGGCGTTGATGCCCACCGACTTACCAGAGCCGGTGGTCCCCGCCACCAGGCAGTGCGGCATCTTCGCCAGGTCAGCCACGACGGGCGAACCCACGATGTCTTTGCCCAGGCCGATGGTCAGCATGGACTGGGCCTCGTGATAGACCTGCGAGCCCAAAATCTCGGTCAGACGGATCATCTGGCGCTTGGCGTTGGGCAACTCCAGCGCCATCAGGTTCTTGCCCGGGATGGTCTCGACCACACGGATGGACACCAGCGACAGCGAGCGAGCCAGATCCTTGGCCAGGTTGACGATTTGCGAGCCCTTCACACCGGTGGCCGGCTCGATTTCGTAGCGGGTGATGACCGGACCCGGTGAGGCCGCCACCACGCGCACCTCCACCCCGAAGTCCTTGAGCTTCTTCTCGATCAGCCGCGAGGTCATCTCCAGCGACTCGGTGGTGATCGTCTCCGTCCGACCGGGTGCGGCGTCCAGCAGATCAATCTGCGGCAGCTTGCCATCGGCCATCTCGGCAAACAACGGCTTTTGCTTTTCTTTGGTGACGCGATCGGACTTCGGCACGTCGATCATCGGTTGCTCGATGATCAGCGGGATGGGCTCGATCGGGGCCTCCTGGCGCACCTCTTCGACCACACGTTCGCGCTCGATGGCGGCTTTTTCGCCAATGCGAATGTCCTGGGCGACCTCACGCTGGGTTTCGCGCTGCTGACGCAGGCGATCGAACAATTGCCCGATGCGCTCGGCCAGGTCCAGCCAGGAAAAGCGCAGGGCCAGGGCACTGCCAGCCACCAGCAAGGCGATCCAGAGCACACCTGAACCGTTGAAGCCCAGCCAGCGCATGCCCCATTGCCCCAACGCCAGGCCAAGCACTCCACCCGCCTGTTCACCAGCAAGCATGAGTTCGTTGCGATACAGCCGCGACCACTCCAAGGCGCAACTGGCAGCCAGCAGCAGCGCCAGACCCAGCCAGAAGCGCCAGGTCCAGGGCGAGCTGGGCTCAGATTGAAGGGCCACGGGCACACGCGCCGGACTGCGAGCGGTGTCGCGCCGCATCCAGCGCGCCAGACCTCCGAGCCACCAGCGCAAGGTCACCAGTGGCAGCCACCAGGCGGAATGTCCCAACAGCATCTGCAGCAGATCTGCCACATAGGCCCCGAATTGCCCCACCCAGTTATGCGGCACGGCATGCTGCCCGGATGTCGTGAACGCGGGGTCCATCCGGTCATGACTGATCATCGCCAGCACCACCAGAATCCAGAGCACCCCGCCCAACAGCAGCGTGGCCTGATAGCGCAGGGTTTGTTCAACCGGGGCAACCGATGCGACTGCAGGTGCCTTGGGTACACGGTGCAGCCGACCCGTGGCACGTGCCGTGCTGCCCGCAGGTTCAACCCGGCGATCAGCGCCTTTGCCTGCCCCGGCAGCGTCAGAATGGAGAGATCCCAGCGGAAATGTCATGCCGCCATTGTGAGCGCTTTTTGACCCAGCTTACGCTGGCACGCAGGCAGCAAAATGCCCCTCAAAAGGGGCATTCACTCGTGTTCAGGCAGTGCGCCCGATCAAGGGGTGTTGGAGAGGCGCTCCTTGAGCACCACGCTACCGGTTTCCTGCGTCTCGATCAAACCGCGCTCTTCCAGGTCTTTCATGACGCGGCTGACCATTTCGCGGGAGGCACCCACATGCTTGGCCAGATCCTGGCGGGAGACCTTGCCACGGATGACCTTCTCGCCGGCATCTTCGTCGGCCATCTCGAGCAGGGCCCGCGCGACACGGCCATAAACGTCCAGCAAGGCCAGCGATTCGATCTGACGATCGGCAGCGCGCAGACGCTGCACCAGGCCGCGCAGGATGGCGTAGGACAAGGACGAGTTCTCGGGCAGGCAGCGGGCAAATTCAGGACGACCCAGCACCAGCACGTCGGTCTGAACTTCAGCGCGAACCGTGGCCGAATGCGGCTCGTTGTCGATCAGGCTCATTTCGCCCAGGTAGTCACCGGCTTCCAGCACAGCCAGAATGACCTCGCGGCCACGCTCGTCTGCGGCGACGACACGGGCACGCCCGGTGAGCAGGATGAACAGCGCATTGGTTTTGCGGCCGCGTTCAACGATCAATTCACCACGGCGATAGCGGCGCTTGACCACACCCTCGGCAACCGATTCGGCCTGGGCCTGGGTGAGCATCGAGAACAACGGAACCCGCCGGATCAGGTCGAGATTGGACAACATGGCCATAAAACGCTCCTCTATTTTTCAGACGGGTGCTTGAGCAGATACATGAATCGGGAGGGATTTCCCACCCGGCATCGGTGCAACCAACAACCTGTCTCTACAATTTTCGTTGGTACACCGTTATTTTTTAGCACTTTAGCGAGGGCGCATGACGTCGCCCATCGGAAATTGCCCTTGTGTGCAACAGTCTCCGCCGTGGCTGTAGCATACACACACACTGAAAGGTCACGCCATGAGCACCCCCCAACACAGCCAAGTCCTCATCCTGGGCTCGGGCCCTGCCGGCTACACCGCTGGCATTTACGCCGCACGCGCCAATCTCAAGCCAACCCTGATCACCGGCATGGCACAAGGCGGGCAGTTGATGACCACCACCGAGGTCGACAACTGGCCGGCTGACGTGCACGGGGTGCAGGGCCCGGATCTGATGCAGCGTTTCCAGCAGCACGCCGAGCGCTTTCACACCAGCATGATCTTCGATCACATCAATGAGGTGGATTTGTCCAAACGCCCGTTCACTCTCAAGGGTGACGCAGGCACGTACACCACAGACGCTCTCATCATTGCCACCGGTGCCTCGGCCAAGTACCTAGGCCTACCGTCTGAGGAGGCTTTCATGGGTCGAGGCGTGAGCGGTTGTGCCACCTGCGATGGTTTTTTCTACCAGAATCAGGAGGTCTGCGTGGTGGGCGGGGGCAACACCGCTGTTGAAGAGGCGCTGTACCTGTCGAACATCGCCAGCAAGGTGCACCTGATTCACCGTCGCGACAAGTTCCGTGCCGAGCCGATCATGATCGACAAGATGATGGAGAAGGTCGCTGCCGGAAAGATCGAACTGCACGTGTTCAATGTGCTCGACGAGGTGCTGGGCGATCAAAGCGGTGTGACAGGTGTGCGCCTGAAGAATGTCGAAGACAACAGCGTCAAGGAACTGCCGCTCAAAGGCTGCTTCATCGCCATCGGGCACCAGCCCAACACCGAGATTTTCAAAGATCAACTGGCGATGAAGGATGGCTACATCCTCACGCAGGGTGGCAACAATGGCTTTGCCACCATGACAAGCGTGCCAGGCGTGTTCGCCGCCGGGGATGTACAGGATCATGTGTACCGACAAGCGATCACCAGCGCCGGCACGGGCTGCATGGCAGCACTCGATGCCCAGCGCTTTCTGGAGCAAGGCACGGCCTGATCAGGGCCTGGATGCCGGTTTGTCTGCCTACCTTTGCCAAGCGCGAAGAATCTGGCTATAATCTCGGTTTTTGCACAACTCGTCCCGGAGTAGATGCGCCATGTTGGATCACTTTGTGGTCTTTGGCGTCGATGCTTCCGGAAGGGTGCTTCAACAGGGCTTGGTTCAGCAATGAGCTTCCCTGCTCTGGGCACCGATTCGCAACATAAGCGCAATTACAGCGAACGGAGAAGCGTCATGGCACGCGTCTGTCAAGTCACGGGCAAGGGCCCGATGTCCGGGAACAATGTTTCCCACGCCAACAACAAGACCAAGCGTCGTTTCCTGCCCAACCTGCAGTACCGTCGTTTCTGGGTCGAAAGCGAAAACCGCTGGGTGCGTCTGCGCATCAGCACGGCCGCTCTGCGCCTGATTGACAAGGTGGGTATTGATCAGGTCCTGGTTGACCTGCGCGCCCGCGGCGAACTGTAATTGGAGACTGAATCATGGCTGCAAAAGGCGGACGCGAAAAGATCAAGCTGGAATCCACTGCGGGTACCGGCCACTTCTACACCACCAGCAAGAACAAGAAGACCACGCCTCAAAAGCTGGAATTCATGAAGTTCGACCCCAAGGCACGCAAGCACGTCGCCTACAAGGAAGTGAAGCTGAAGTAATTCAGTCTTTCTTGTCTGCCTGGTCTTCATCGGCCAGCAGAGACCAAAAAAAACCCGCCAGTGCAAACCGGCGGGTTTTTTGCTGTCTGGCGATTTCGTCAGCCAGCCTGTGGTGCGATCTGCCCCGTGGGGTTCGACGGCGCTGCGTCTGCAAGCATCTCCAGCTGCGTGCCAAAGCGGGCAGGCAAGCTGACCACCAGTTCAAAGGCACGGAAATCAGCCCCGACGTTCGCATCAAGGAAGTGGATGTGGACGTCGCCGCCCTCACGCTGCAGGAATCCGCGCACGGCATCCATCCCCACACCGCGTCCAGACACCTCGGTCACTTGCTCGGCGGTCGAAAAACCCGACAGGAAGATGGTCTGCGCCACAGCGTCGTCAGCAGCATCCTGCTCGTTGAGCAGTCCGTGCTCCAGGGCCCGGGCACGGATGCGCGCCATTGCCAAACCACGTCCGTCGTCGTGGAGTCGAATCCGCAAGCCCCCGACATCAAGCTTCATCTCAACCTCGATCTGACCTGCTGCAGGCTTGCCAGCAGCAAGACGCTCGGCGGCGGACTCCAGGCCGTGGTCCATCGAGTTGCGCAGGAGGTGGGTGAACAGATTCTTGACCAAAGGTCCGATCTGGTTTTGCAGCACGACATGGTGATCAATGACACGAACCACGGGGGGCTCTTTGCCGAGCTCTCGTGCCAGCGAGGGCAACGACTCGATCTGTCCCGCCAGCACACTTTCAAGGCGCTCGGTGCCAATCTGACTGAGGGTCAGCTTGATGCGCTTGAGTGCATCACGCAGTGCTGACGGATCATCCAGATTCACACCAGCCAGCAAGTCAAGTGATTCGACCAGGTGCTCTCGGTCCACCAGGGCGTATCTCTCGACGCTGCCACGACGACCGGGGCCCTTGCGTCCCAGCACGTTGTCGTTGATGCGAGCGTACTCTTCCACCATGGCCTGAACGCCATCTAGGGTGTGCAACAGCTCCTCGGCATGCCATGCAGCATCGGGCTCCTTGCGCAGTTGGTCGTAGGCTTGCTCGGCTTCGTGCACGAGGTTGGTGAGGTGTATGAAAGCGTAGGTTCGCGCATTGCCCTTGATGGTGTGCATATTGCGGAACAACAGCGCCACGACCTCCAGATCCTTGCTTGCAGTCTGCTCGATGAGTTGTCGGTTCTCGACGATGAAGCGACGTGATCCGTCGATGAAGTCGCTGAACTTCTCCTGAGTCACGGGCAGGATCTGGCCAATGATGTCCAGCTCGCGCTTTTGCTCGGAAGCTTCGTGTTCGAGTCGCTTGAGTTCGGTGACATCGCGCACGCAAACCATGAGCTTGTCCACGGTGTCGTCTTCATTGCAGATGGGGGACCAGCTCAGGGCCAGTGACTTGACGCGGCCGTCTGGCATGGTCTTGTCCAGTTCGGTGACCATCAGGTGGCTGTTGAACTCGAAGTTCATGACGTCTTCGCCCACGCAGCTGGCAGCGGCAGCCTCGACCGAGGACAGCGCGTCCGAACCCAGCGAGCTGTTGCTGAACAACAGGGACATCAGGTTCTTGCCCGCAATCTCCTTGGTTTCGAGGATGGTTTCCAAGTAGGCCGAGTACTCGGGGTGCACCTCGTTGCTGGCAGTGACGGTGAGCACGCCCTGGGGCAGGTTCTCCAGCATGCTCTGGATGTCCTGGCTCTTTTCACGCAGCTGTGCCGTGCGCTCGCTGACCAGGCCTTCGAGGTTGTCGTTGATGACCTGCAGGTCTTTGACCAACCTGCGGTTCTCCATGAAGGTGTTGGCAAACCGGGTGGATGCCACATACATCATGGTGCACATATAGATGAACACACCCGAAAAGATCAGCGACACCGAGGAAATTTTGCCCAACGCCAACAGCACGTCGTTGAAGCCGGTGGCCAGGAAGACGATCATCCCGACGGTCAAGATGGCCGCACCGGGCTTGCCTTCACGCGAGGCCTGGATCAGTTGCCAGAGGGTGATGGAGCCGGAAATCAGATTCAGAATGAACAGAACAGGTCGAACTTTCTGGAAGAGCTCCACATTGGGAGACCACATCATGCTGCCAATGATGGCGCACAGGACCAGATACACCCCGCCCTTGACCCAGTTGAGTCGCGGCAGGAATCGGTGCGCGATGTACTGCCCGAACATATAGAACATGAAGATGCTCAGCAAACCGGTGTAATGCGAATAAAGCATCACCTCCGGGCTATGCACCTTCATGAAATAGTCGCCAGGTGAACCGAAGAAGGGAAAGATGAGCAAACCTGACAGGGCCGCCGTCAGATACAAGGGGTACTTGGTCTTGGCATACACCAACAAGAAGAACAGGCCGAACACGAACATGGTGTAGGCCGCGATGGTGCGTGCCTCTCCTCCCCAGAACTGCCATAGCGCCAGACTGGTGTCGTGCTCGTTGTAGCGATGCACCTCGAAAGGCAACTGGTACACGCCGGTCATCAGTGGTGTTTCGACACGAAAAGCCACCACATGCTCGGCTTGGGTCACTTTGAATCGCACCGGGATCGGCTGCACGGAGTAGTAGCGTTCAACGTTGATGTCGTGGGGGCGTTGGTACACCTCTTGCCCGTCCACATACACGTGCATGCGCGCCATGTAGGTGTTGACCATGAAGACGACTTCCTGCCCGATGAGCGAGGAGTCAAACTTCAGGTTGCCGCGGTACCAGCCCACAGTGAACACCTTGCCGTCGTTGTAAGCAGGTTTCCAGGGACCGGGGGCCTTAATGAGCTTCCAGTCCTGGGTGTCCAGCACGGGATCTTTGTTCTCAGGGCGGTCGTCACGGGTGAACAGCCACTTGCCAGCCAGTTTGACGGGCTTGTCGAGCGATGTGACTTCGATGTGACAGGAGTGGCAGTCTGGGCGTGTGTCGGCCGCGCGTGCGGTCCAGGACAGCAGCATCCCCAGAAGGGCCAGCATCAGGAATCGACTGATGAACATGAGGTGTACCTCTCTGATGGAG
>JAGOKC010000124.1 GCA_017994835.1 Aquabacterium sp.
GCAGCCGGCCGCAGCGCAAGACATGCTGGCGCACCTGATCGACTACCTGCGCGCCACCCTGAGCGCCAGTCGCGTCGGGTCAATGGCCTTGAAAGACGACATGGCGCATGTGCAGGACTACCTGGCCTTGATGCAGGTGCGCATGGGCGACCGGCTGAAGGTGCGCATGGACATGGCGCCCGAGGTGCGTGACGTTCCCCTGCCGCCCATGCTGGTGCAGCCTCTGATCGAGAACGCCATCAAGCACGGACTGGACCCGCTGCCCGAAGGCGGTGAGCTGCACATCCGCGCCTTTCGCGAGAATGACCTGTTGACGCTCCAAGTGAGGGACACCGGACGGGGCTGGGCGTCGGCCAGCGACGCGCCGCCTCACCCTGGCCATGGCTTCGGTTTGAGCTGTATTCGTGAGCGACTGATGGCCTCTTATGGTGGCGCTGCCTCGCTGCATGTGGCCAGCGCACCGGCGAGCGGCGAGCCTGCCTCACGCGGCACCACCGTCACCTTGCGCCTGCCCCTTCGCCACCCCTTGGTGCCCATCCCGAGCTGTTGACATGCGCACCCCGACCGCCCTGATTGCCGAAGACGAGCCGGTGCTGGCCCAGGCGCTGCGCCGCCAGTTGACCCAACTGTGGCCCGACCTGCAGGTCCTGCACATGGTGGGAGATGGTCAGCAGGTCTGCGAACTCGCGCCGCAACATCTGCCCGACATCCTCTTTCTGGACATCCACATGCCCTTGTTCAACGGGCTGGAAGCGGCCGAGCGCGTGATTGACGCCTGGCCTGACGCGCAACCGCTGCCACTGATCGTGTTCATCACAGCGTACGAAAGCTATGCGGTGAGCGCGTTCGAGCGGGCCGCCATCGACTATGTGCTCAAGCCGGTGCGGCCCGAGCGCCTGGCGCTGACCTGCCTGCGCCTGCAGCAACAACTGTCGGCCCGGGCGGCTTCAGCCCCCGCGCCCGAGGATGCGCTCCCCGCCAGCCTGCTGGGCTTGCGACACCGGCACGAACCCCAGGCCAGCGACGCACCGCTGAGGGTGCTGCAGGCGGCAGCGGGCAGCTCCATCTATGTGATTCCTGTGGAAGACATCGTCTACCTGGAAGCGGCGGACAAGTACGTGCGCATCGTCACGCACGATGCGCATGGCCCGGACAAGCTGATTCGCACGCCCTTGCGGGAGATGCTGCCCAGGCTCGATCCGGACCTGTTCTGGCAGATTCACCGCAGCCATGTGGTGAATCTGCGTGCCATTGAGCGCATCAGCCGCCAGGACCACCGCACCCGACTGCACCTGCGGCACCGGCCCGAAACCCTGGAAGTCAGTCGCTTGTACGCGCACCGGTTCAAAGCCATGTGAGCGCCCGAGCAGCTTGCGGCACAATCTGAGTCCTTCGCAGGAGCCTCCACATGCCCGTCAACCTGACCGCCCCCCTTCCCTCCGATCTGCATCCCGTGCCGGGCGTCAAGCTCGGTATCACCCAAGCCGGGGTGCGCAAGGCCAACCGCCGCGACCTGACCGTCATCACGCTGGACGAAGGCTCGGCTGTGGCCGGCGTGTTCACCAAGAACCGCTTTTGCGCCGCGCCGGTGCAGCTGTGCCAGGAGCGCCTGGCCGCGGGCAAGGAGATCCGCGCGCTGCTGATCAACACCGGCAACGCCAACGCGGGCACCGGCGAAGACGGCTTGGTGCGCGCCCGCGCCACCACCATCGCCCTGGCGCGCCTGCTGCATGTCTCGCCCGAGCAGATCCTGCCGTTTTCGACCGGCGTGATCATGGAAAGCCTGCCGGTGGACCGCATTGAAGCCGGTCTGCCGGGCGCCCTGGCCGACCTGAAGGAAGACAACTGGGCCGTGGCTGCCGAAGGCATCATGACCACGGACACGCTCCCCAAGGGCTATTCCAAGCAGATCACCCTGGGCGGCCAGACCGTCACCCTCACCGGCATCAGCAAGGGCGCCGGCATGATCAAGCCGAACATGGCGACCATGCTGGGCTACCTGGCCACCGACGCGAACGTGGCCCCCGGCCTGCTGAAGGCGCTGGTGACCGAGGCGGCCAATGCCTCGTTCAATCGCATCACCATCGACGGTGACACCTCCACCAACGACTCGTTCGTGCTGATGGCTTCGCGCAAGGCCAAGCACGCCGAGATCACCGACCTGAACAGCGCCGACGGCCAAGCCCTGCGTGCGGCCCTGATCGAGGTGTCGCAGAAACTGGCGCAGGCCATCGTGCGCGACGGCGAAGGTGCCACCAAGTTCATCACCATCACGGTGGAAGGTGGCCGCGACGAGGCCGAGTGTCAAAAGGCCGCTTACGCCATTGCCCACTCTCCGCTGGTGAAGACCGCTTTCTTTGCGTCGGACCCCAACCTGGGCCGCATCCTGGCGGCCGTGGGCTACGCCGGCATCGACGACCTGGACCAGAGCCTGATCGAGCTGCATCTGGACGACGTGCATGTGGTCACCAAAGGTGGCCGCCGCCCCGAGTACCAGGAGGCCGACGGTCAGCGCGTGATGAAGCAGGCCGAGATCACCATCCGGGTGGGTCTGGCGCGTGGCAACGCCACGGTCACGGTGTGGACCTGTGACCTCTCGCACGACTACGTGACGATCAACGCCGACTACCGCAGCTGATCGCCACATCTCTTCAGCTTGCACGCACACCAGATCCGCAAAGGTCTGGTGTTTTTTTTTGATGCGCTCATGCTAAGGTTTGGGGGTCGCCAGCACGGCGTTGCCGGGTACACACACGAGGAGTCCGTCATGAGCCCAGTCACCCCCACTGTCGATTTCAAGGTTGCCAACCCCCACGCCTTGGCCACCATCCTGGAGGCCAGCGAAACCCGCACCATCATCGCGTCAAACGACATCTTCGACATCAACGGGATGAAGCTGTGGGCCCGCGACCAGCCGGTGTCACGCGACCTGCAGCGCAAGCTGATGGACCGGGCACTCAAGCAACCCCTCGAAACCTGCCTGGCTGCTGAAGACGGGGTCAACACTGCCACGCTGCAAGCGGCCGTGCAAAAGCTGATCGACAGTCAGGGGCCGCTGACGCCCCTGCTGCGGCCTCACGTTGAAGCCCTGGTGCGCTGCACCGCCTTGGTACGCTTGCATTCGGTGGTGCAGTTGCTGCTGAGCGCCGTCGAGTCAGCCCGCCCTGCAGCGTTTGCGCACGCAATTGATGCGATGGCCGTGGCCGGAGCACTGATGCGGGAGCGCAACTCTGACGATCGTCTGGTGGCGCTGGCCATGACGGCGGGATTGCTGCACGACGTGGGCGAGATGTACATCGGGCCAGCCTACGGCGAGGCCGATGCCCTGAGCACCCTGGATGTGGACAGTTACCGTCAGTTGGTGGTGCACCCGCACATTGGGCAGTTGCTGCTGACGCAGTTGACCGACTACCCCAAGGACATTGCCCGCGCCGTGGGCGAGCACCATGAGCGGCTGGACGGTTCAGGCTATCCGCACCGCCTGACGGGTGTGAAGATGTCACCCCTGGGTAAGCTGCTGGCCGCCACCGAAGAGGCCCTGGCAGCACTGCGCCTGCCGGGTGCCACCCTGCACCACGCCAGCGTGGCCCTGCGCGTGGTGCCCGGCGAGTTTGACGAATTGCTGGCTGGCCCGCTGTCGGCTGCCGCACGCCACGCGCCGCCCTTGAAGCCACGCCGCACCTTGCCGGAGTTATTGTCTGCCCTGGATCGCCTCAATGTCGCGCTGCAGGAAACCATGATCCATGTGGACGGTGTCTTGCCCGCGGCCCCCAGCCCCGGGCTGCAGCGTGCGGCAGACCTGACGCTGTACCTGCTGCACAAATTGCGTGCCGGCTGGAACGAAAGCGGTTTGTGGAGTCCAGGGGCCATTGGCGATGAGGTGGCCGCTGAGGCCGAGGCGGTGCAAGACGCCCTGCGCGCCCGCCTGCGCCTCATTGAGCGGGCGGCACGCCTGGCGGCAGGCCCCAAGTTGTCTGATGACGATGAAGAGCGTTTGAATTTGCTGTGCAAGGGCCTGGTGGAAGAATCTGCGGACGGCAGGGCTTGAAATCCTTGAAGCCGGCCCGATATCACACAACAAGGTCAACACGGCAAGAGCGATCAAGCCTACAATGACTTTACTTTTTCCTGGGGCCGACCTGGTTTCGACGTGGGTGCGGATTCGGGACAGGGCATGTCGAGGACCAGCCACCTCGTAAATCCATCTGGAAACAAACTAACTGCAAACGATCAAAAGTTCGCACTCGCCGCTTAATACCGGTGAGCCTCACAACAGTTGGCCTATGGGCTGGGTCTGCGTCGTAAGACAAGGACTGTGAGGTCATTCACATAGGCTGGGCTTCAGTTGGGTCACTCAGTTGAGGTCGAGATCAAGTGACTGGCTGGCTTGGTAGCGTGCTGCTGCGCGATCAGGTTGGCGAGACTCAAATCAGACAGCTACACATGTAGAACTGCTCGATGATGGCTTACGGACGGGGGTTCAATTCCCCCCGGCTCCACCA
>JAGOKC010000125.1 GCA_017994835.1 Aquabacterium sp.
CGTCGGTGGGGGCGATGTTGTAGTCGCCCATGATGACCAGGTTGGGGTGGCGGGTGAGCTCGTCTTGCACCCACGCTTGCAGGGCGTTCAGCCAGTTCATCTTGTAGACGAACTTGTCGCTGTCGGGGGCCTGGCCGTTGGGGAAGTAGCAGCCGATGACGCGCACGCTGCCGACCACCGGATCGTTGACGGTGCCGGCGATGACGCGGGCCTGCTCGTCTTCAAAGCCGGGGATGTTCTTGACGATGTCGGTGCTGGGGCTGCGGCTCAGCAGGGCGACGCCGTTGTAGGTTTTCTGGCCAAACCACTGTGCGTGGTAGCCCGCCGCTTCGAGGTCAGCGTGGGGAAACTTGTCGTCGGTGAGCTTGGTTTCCTGCAGCACCAGCACATCGACCGGATTGGCGGCCAGCCAGTCCAGGAGCTGGGGAAGGCGGACGGAGAGGGAGTTGACGTTCCAAGTGGCGAGTTGCATGGAGGGGAAGGCTTTGGCGAATCAAATCTGGGAGACGCTGTCGCGCGCCGGTGTGGCTGGGATTGTCGCCTTTGTGCGCCATTCATGCAGCGTTGGGGCATGTGGGACAGCGCTGCGGTGAAATGAGAAGGCCGACGCAAGGTCGGCCTTCTCAAGGGGCAGGGCGCTGGGTGCCGCTTTGTCAAGCCTGCGATGCAGCCTTCAAAGCCAGACGCTTGGTGCGGGCGCGGATGTTGAGGAACTCCACTGCCAGCGAGAAGGACATGGCGGCGTAGATGTAGCCCTTGGGTACGTGGGCGTCGAGCGCTTCGGCGGTCAGGGCCATGCCGACCATCACGAGGAAGGCCAGGGCCAGCACCTTGACGGAGGGGTGGGCGTCCACGAAGTCACCGATGGGCTTGGCGGCAAACAGCATCACACCAACCGAGGTGATCACCGCGGCCACCATCACGCCGATCTGGTCCACCATGCCCACGGCGGTGATGACCGAGTCGAGCGAGAAGACGATGTCGATGACGGCGATCTGGGCAATGATGCCCCAGAACAGACGGGCACCTGCGGCCTTGATGAGGGCCGGGTCGGTGTCAGGGGCGTGGTCGTCTTCGCGGGCTTCGACTTCGACGAAGATTTCGTGCGAAGCCTTCCACAGCAGGAACAGGCCACCGAACAGCAACACCAGGTCACGGCCGCTGATGCCGATGCTGAAGATGTGGAAGAGGTCGGTCTTGAGGCTCATGACCCAGCTGAGCGAGAACAGCAACAGCAGGCGCGAGACCATGGCGAAGCCCAGGCCCAGGCGGCGGGCCTTGTCGCGCACGTCGGCGGGCAGGCGGCCGACCAGGATGGAGATGAAGATGATGTTGTCAACGCCGAGGACGATTTCCAGGGCGGTCAGCATCGCAAAGGCGATCCAGATGTTGGGGTCGAGCAGGAATTCCATGAGGGACGTTCAGAAGCGTTCGGTAAAGGGAAAAGGGTGGCGCAAAGAGCCAAGCCGGCGACGATAACGCATGCCAGTCCTCAGGTAAATGCGAATTTCAGGTTGAAGACATTCAGTAAAAACTGAATGTGGGGCAACTTATTTTCGGCGCTGGTACACGACGCAGTGATAAGGCCAGCCCGCTTCTGCATGATGGGTTTCGCGGCTGACTTCGGTGAAGGCGCTGCGGTCCCAGGCGGGGAAGAAGGTGTCGGCATCAAAGTCGGCATCGACCTCGGTGAGGATGAGTTCGTCCGCTTGTGGCAGGGCCTGGGCATACAACTCGCCGCCGCCGAGCACGAACACGCGTGCCTGGTCGGACACCAGGGCGCGGGCTTCGTCCAGGGTGTGGGCCACGTCCACGCCTTCGTGTTGCCAGGCGGTGTTGCGGGTGACGATGATGTTGCGGCGACCGGGCAGGGGGCGACCGATGGACTCGAAGGTCTTGCGGCCCATGATGACCGGGCAGCCCAGGGTGGTGCGCTTGAAGAATTTGAGGTCTTCGGGCAGGTGCCACAGCAGGGCGTTGTCTTTGCCGATGGCGCCGTTGCGGGCCACGGCGGCGATCAGGATGAGGGTGGAGGTGGGCATGGAGGCGTTCAAAGATGCTGCGCGCGTTCGGGTACGAGAGTGTAGGGGCCGGCCTGCGTGTGCGGCTGCCATGTGCGGTTCAGACCGCGCACGGGCCTGAACTTCGAAGTGGTTGGACCAATACGGGGGGCGACCGCGTAGCAACTGGATCAGGCTGGAGGCAGGATAGGCCAGAAAAAAGAACAGCCCCCAGCGCTCGTACTGTTTGACGTGCTCGAATTCGTGAGCGCGCAGATGTGCCAGGGTGCTGTCGCTGCCGCCCAGCACAACGTGGCCGAAGGTGATGGCTCCCAGATGTTGACGCATGCGTTCGGTGCCAGGTAGGGCAATCTCGAGTACGCCGCCATGAACCTGGGCGCGCCCTCCAAGCAGCAGGGCCAAAGCTGCCAGCAATAGACCGACCAGTGAGCACGGCGAAGCCCACGCATAACGAAAGATCCGGATCAGACGGTGCACCAGCATGATTTGATTTGACCATGGTGCTTGCTCGCAAAGATAGTAATCAATTACTATCTTTGGCATGACAACCTTGAACACGCCCACCAAACATCTGCCCGCCGATGAGCGACGGGCCGCCACGGTGGAGTCGGTGGTGGCTTTGGCCGCTTCGTGCAACCCCAGTGACATCACCACCGCCGCCATTGCCGAGCACATGCAAGTCACCCAGGGGGCCTTGTTTCGGCATTTCCCGAGCAAGGATGCCATCTGGGAGGCCACCATGGGCTGGGTCGCCGAGCGCTTGCTGTCGCGCATCGACCGTGCGGCCAAGGGCATCGCATCGCCTTTGGCAGCCATGGAGGCCATGTTCATGAGCCACGTTGAGTTTGTGGTGGCGCACCCAGGGGTGCCACGGATGATGTTCGGGGAGTTGCAGCGTGCCGAGTTGACGCCGGCCAAGCGCATGGCGCAGACCTTGATCCAGCGCTACGGTGAGCGCCTGCACGGGCTCATGGCGCAGGCCAAAGCGTGCGGTGAGTTGCCGCCTGAGTTGGACAACGAAGCGGCCGCCATCTTGTTCATCGGCACCATCCAGGGCCTGGTGATGCAGTCGTTGTTGGCGGGGGATGTGACGCGCATCCGTCGTGATGCGCCCAGGGTGTTTGATATTTATCGTCGCGGCATCAGGAGCGCAGCATGAGCAGATTTCCTTTGCGGGGCCGTACGCTGGCGCTGATCGCGGCCATCGTTCCCTTGCTGATCCTCTTCATTTACGTGGGGCTGAGGTCCGGGCCGCTGGCACCTGTCGCGGTCACCGTCACCTCGGTGACCTCGGAGGCGGTGTCGCCCGCGCTGTTCGGCATCGGGACGGTGGAGGCGCGCCACACGCACAAGATCGGGCCGATTTTTGCCGGGCGCATCCAGCGTCTCGAGGTGCAGGTGGGGGACCAGGTCAAGGCAGGGCAGGTGCTGGGCGAGATGGACCCGGTGGACCTGGAAGACCGGGGGCGTTCGCTGGAGGCGGCTGTCAGGCGCGCCGAGGCGGTGCTGCGTGAGGCCGAAGCCCGCCATGCGTTTGCCAGCACCCAGGCGCAGCGCTACGACGAGCTTTACGCCTCGCGCTCGGTCAGCGAAGAGTTGCGCGGCACCAAACGACAAGAACTGCAAATTGCAGCCGCAGCGCGCGCGGTGGCGCAGGCCGAGGTGGTGCGCGTTCGGTCGGATCGTGAAGGCTTGGGGGTGCAGCAAGGCAGTCTGCGCCTGGTGGCCCCGGTTGACGGGCTGGTGGTGGCGCGCGAGGCCGATCCGGGAACCACGGTCGTGGCCGGGCAAGCCGTGGTGGAGATCATCGACCCCAGCAGTCTGTGGATGAATGTGCGCTTTGATCAGATCAGTGCCGCGGGCTTGCGGCGTGATCTGCCTGCGCAGATTGTGCTGAGTTCGCGCAGTGGCCTGCCCCTGAAGGGCCACGTTCTGCGCGTGGAGCCGAAGGCCGATGCGGTGACCGAGGAGACGCTGGCCAAGGTGGTGTTTGACACGCAACCCGAGTCCTTGCCGCCGCTGGGCGAGTTGGCTGAAGTCACCGTCAACCTGCCTGCCTTGCCTGCGGCACCCACCGTGGCGAATGCCACCTTGCGCCGCTTGGGCGAGCAGACCGGGGTGTGGAAGCTGGTGGATGGCGATCTGCAGTTTGTGCCGGTCAAATTGGGGGCGTCGGATCTGAATGGTCGGGTGCAGGTGCGCGAGGGCGTGGCGGTGGGTGACCAGGTGGTGACCTACAGCGAAAAGACCTTGACGGCGAAAAGTCGGATCAAGGTGGTGGACCACATTGCGGGAGCCCCGCGATGATCAGCCTGGCCGGTCGGGACATTCTTCACACGTGGGGCAAGTTCGTTTTCACGGGGATCGGTCTGGGACTGCTGATCGGGGTGACGCTCGTCATGGCCGGGGTCTATCGCGGCATGGTCGATGACGGCAAAGCCTTGCTCAACAACAGCGGGG
>JAGOKC010000126.1 GCA_017994835.1 Aquabacterium sp.
CCGAACACCTGCATGCCCAGGTTGGCGCATTCCAGGCCCATTTCAGTGATGAAGCCCTTCAGGATGGGGGTGTAGAAGCCGAGCTTGTCGTCGTATTCCTCGTACTGGGCCTGGTTGCCCAGTGCCACACCGGCCACCATCATGTCCGCCAGTGTGGCAGCGTGGTAAATCATGGCGCGGGCACCTTCGGCCACGGCGCGCTGGGTGAGCAGCATGCGGCGCACATCGGCGTGCCAGATCAGGGCGTCGGCCACGTGGTCGGCGTCCTTCTTGCCCGAGAGGGCGCGCATGGAGCGGCGCTCCTTGGCGTAGGGCAGGGAGCCCTGGTAGGACAGCTCGGCGTGGGCCAGGCCTTGCACGGCGGTGCCGATGCGGGCGGTGTTCATGAAGGTGAACATGGCTTCCAGGCCCTTGTTGGGCTCGGCGATCATGTAGCCCACGGCGTCGTCGAAGTTCATCACGCAGGTGGCCGAGGCACGGATGCCCATCTTGTGCTCCAGCGCACCGGCCTTGACCGTGTTGCGCGCACCCAGCGAGCCATCGGCGTTGATGAGGAACTTGGGCACGATGAACAGCGAGATGCCGCGGGTGCCCTTGGGGGCGTCGGGCAGGCGGGCCAGCACGATGTGGACGATGTTCTCGGCCAGGTCGTGCTCACCGGCGGAGATGAAGATCTTGGTGCCGGTGATCTTGTAAGTGCCGTCGCCCGCGGGGTCGGCCTTGGTCTTGACCTGGCCCAGGTCGGTGCCGCACTGGGGTTCGGTCAGGCACATGGTGCCGGTCCACTCGCCGCTCACCAGCTTGGGCATGTAGGTGTTCTTTTGCTCGGTGCTGCCGAACTGGAAGACGGTGTTCATGCAGCCCAGGCTGAGGCCGGGGTACATGGTGAACGACCAGTTGGCCGTGCCCATCATCTCGGCCTTGAGCAGGTTCATGGACATGGGCAGCTCCTGGCCGCCGTATTCCTTGGGATGCGACAAGCCTTGCCAACCACCGGCCACGTACTCGGCATAGGCTTCCTTGAAGCCCTTGGGGGTGGTGACCTCGCCGTCAGCGATGGTGCAGCCTTCCTGGTCGCCCGACAGGTTCAGGGGGGCCAGCACCTCTTCGCAAAAGGTGGCGCAGCCTTCCAGGATGGCGTCCACCATGTCAGGGGTGGCGTCTTCGGCTGCGGGCAGTTTGGCGTAGTGCGACGGGTAGTCGAACACTTCATTGAGCAGGAAGCGCACGTCGCGCAAAGGGGCCTTGTATTGCGGCATGGGTCACCTCGGTATGTGGGTCAATCGAATGTTTCGAACGACCTTTTCAAACGGTCGTTCGAATTGCCGGATTTATACCTCAGAGTGAGGTGTTTGGGGGTGTTGCCGGCCAGTCAGACACCGAGTCGAGGGGGGCGAGGACGCAATCACCTGATATTTGACGACAAGTGTCATGGAATGAGGGTTGCAACGCCACGCCGTGAGCCCATGAAAAAACCCCGCCGAGGCGGGGTTTGCAAGCGCGGGTGCGACCTTGCCGTCGATCACAGACCCAGCATTTTGTAGAGCGGTGTCAGCACGGCGTCGAAGGTGCCCGGTGTCTTGGTGTTTTGCTCGTTTTTCTGGGTTTCGTAGGCGCGGATCGGGGTGCCGGTGCCGTCGATCAGGTTGTCCACCACCACCTTGAGGCTGCTCACGTTGGCTTCCTTGATGGCCGTGCCCGAGAAGGTCAGGGTCGTCAGGGTGTGCGACTTCAGCAGGTCACGCTGATAAGGCACGTAGTAGCCGATGTTGGGGTGTGACTTCATGGCGTTGACCCACTTCTGCACCTCGGGCACCCACTTCTGGTTCAGCAAGGTGTCACGTGGCACGCCCGATTCGGCAGCGGCCACTTCGGGGTAGAACGAGGTGTACGAGAAAGCCGAGTAGATGCCGTCACGCTGGAAGGTGCTGAAGTTGAAGCGGTCTTGCGGGAAGATCTTGGCCAGACCCGTGCTCAACGAACCCAGGTTGTCAGCGGTGCCCGCGTATGGGTACATCGTCAGCAACTTGGTGACCAGGCCATCACTGCCGTCCAGACCCCACACGTTGCGGATCTTGTTGTGCAGGTGCACCGAGGGCGACACTTCAGGGCTGTCGTTGCGGTTGACCTGGAACAGCGGGCCCGAGTCAGCCAGCATGGCCGACTTCTTGGGGTTCAGGGCCAGACGCAGCCAGCCGTAGTTGGCCGTTGCGCCAGCACCGCCCGCCGAGAAGCCGGTCACCAGCAACTGAGCAGGTTGTTTGAAGTTCTTGCCCAGCCATTGCGCCATGGCGTAGCCGTTGACGCTGCCGCGGTGGTACTGCACGCGAGGCGCAGCGGGGTCGGCATCGGTGTAGGCGGTGACCTTGTTGCCGGTGTGCACGTCACCCGTGCAGTAAGGGGCATAAACGATGTTCCAGCTTTGTGTCTGCACCGATTGCAGCGGGTGCACGCGCATGGAGAACGGGGTGATCAGCCCACCCAGGGCCAGACCCGACATGCCGCCGTTGAGCAGGCTGAGCAGGTTGGTCATGTAATCAGCAGGCACGCCATTGGGGTTGGAGGCCGACAGGATGGACAGGCCCAGAGCACCTTCGCCCTTGCCTGCGCAGGCGTTTTGATCCCAGCAGGCACCGCCACCCTCAAACACCACCACGGTCTTGGTGCTGAACGGGGTTTTGTTCACGAAGAAGCGATAAGGCGAGCCATCACCGCAGGCAGCGCCGCTGCTGGCGGGCAACTCAACCGCTTCCCATTTGAAGTAGGCAGCCGAGGCGGCCATGGGAAGCAGGCTGGCCAGGGCCAGTGCAGAAGCTTTGGCGTTGAAGTTGCGCATGGTGTGTGTCTCCGAATGGGGCTTGGCAAGATGTTCCCCGGCGGACGTGTGCCCGTCCTTTTGTGGGGATGGCACGCAGTGTAGGAATTCGTGACAAATGCCGCGATTGGGACATCACCTCTCGGGATAACCCAGGGAATGTCTGCTGCCACGCCCGCTTGTGCAGTCAGGCCGGCCATGCAAGAGCGCAGATGGGCAATGGGGCGTTCAGATGCCCAGGACGGTCAGCACGCCGGTGTATCCGTGCAGATGGTGGTGAGCGATTTCACCACTTGCAAAAAAGCCAACCAATGGGAGGTCACCCAGTGCATGGGCGATCTGGGTCATCTCGGCATTCGCCCCCCCGAAGTAGGGGCCACCCCGTCCCGTGCAGCTCACGTAAATTGCGCCGACCGGGCGGCTGTCGGGGTGCTCGCTCGGGTCAAATTCTTCGCGAATCTCGGCACACACCCGTACCAGATCTTGTCGCGCGGCCTGGGCGTCGCGCTGGCAGAACGCCAGTTGCATGCCTTCGCGCACGGTTTCGCTCAAGGCCACACCCTGGCGTGCCGGGTCCAGACCAATCAGGTGGCGCACCCGGCTGTTGGCCCCGAGGTGGGCACCATGGCTGAACAGGGTTTCATGCGGATCGCTCAGACCCGCCAGAGTCATGCGAACCTTGGGCAAGGCTTCGTGCGGCCAGTCGGGCGAGCGCAAGGAGGTGCGCACGCCCAGGTCCTGCAGCAGGCACTTCAGGGCGGGCTGACCGTCGAGCTCGTACACCAGATGGCGGTCGGCGGAGGTGATTTCGCGCTGCGGCCCCACCGGCACGCACCCTTGCATGACGCGAGAAACCAGTCGCGCCCGCTGGTGAAAGGCCACGCCTGACAGTCCGCCGTGCCACAAACCCAGGTTCACCGAGTCGTGTGCGTCAATGGCCAGGTGCAGGTCGTGCGCTCGTCCCGCGCTGAGGCCGCCAAACAGCATGCCCGTTTGGGTGCGTGCTGCCAGCTCGCTCAGTAACTCGGGCAGATCGGGGGTCTGCCCATCTGCGTGGACCTGAGCCAGATGGGCGTGCCAGCCCTCGCCCGGCAGGCTCAGCGGCAGCCGGGGCGGCAGGGCATGGCGACCATGAAAGATGCGGAAATCGTCGTGTGGCAGGTTGCACAGCATCACGGCCAGGGCGGGCTCGTTCAGGTATTCGACGCCCGTGGCCAGCACGCCTGCGCCCACGGCACCGACCCATGCCACGTCGGGCAGGTGCTGACGCAATCCGCGCAGGATGGTGTCGGCACCGTGGGCCAGTTCGTCGCTCAGGTAACACCAGCCCAGCGTGGCCCCAAATTCGCGAGCCCCTTGCGAGGCCAGTTGCGCCCAGACCAACTCCAGCGCCAGATCGGGCTGGGGGTGGGTGGCATGGGCGTGCAAGCAACGCAAGCCCATGGAATGCGGTGCATGGGGCATCAGGGCGCAGGTGGGGTTTTGCGTGCGCGTTTGCTGGCGGCCTGTTTGCGTGCCGGAGCCTTGCGGGCGGGGGCGGGTGGGCTGTGTGGCGGTTCAGCGCTTGGGGCAGGGGGCGGGCTTGCCTGCGCGGCCTGTTGGGCCAGGTGCGAGAACTGTTGCGCCAGGGCATCCCACCAGCGCATGGGGTTGATCAGGTCGTT
>JAGOKC010000060.1 GCA_017994835.1 Aquabacterium sp.
GCCCCACACAGAGCGAAGCGGTGCTGCAGCAGTTTGGCGACATCGCCGTGGTTGAAGGTGACCGCGTCACGGCGATGTGGCCTGTTTTCCCGGCGCGCGCCTGAAGCGGTCCACGCACCTTCTGACGAACGCGTCGGCCATGCCTGACCACACGCGCTGAGGCCGCCGAGGTTCAAGCCCCAACCCGGGGCACCAGCATCCCGTCGCACCACGTCACCGCACCGGTGCGCGTCAATTGCGCGATCAACCGGGCCGTCAAGGCCTGCGCGTCGTCATCAGCCTGCTGGCGCAACCCTGGCAAGGTGTCCAGCAAGGTTTGCACCAGCGCGGTCAGCTCGCCCTGGCTCATCTGGCGCGCCTCCAGCAGCTTGAAGGCCAGCAACACCTTCAAGGCATGGTCCGTGTGGCGACGGGGATCGTCTTGCAACCATTGCAGACGCGAGCGCGCTGCGGTCAGCGCCGCACCCACTTCGTGAAACGGCGCGCCATGCCCCGGCACCACCCAGCGCGGGTCCAGATCAGCAATCAGGTCCAGCGTGACCCCCTGCTCGGCAAAACCTGATGCCCCTGTCAGCTCAGGAAAGATCACCCCAAAGCCCTGTTCCCACAAGGCATCGGCCGAGGCCAGCACGCCCAGGCGCTCGCACCACAGCATCACCATGGCGTGATCGTGTCCGGCAGCGGGCAACACCGTCCAGTCCTCACCGCCCAGGCGCAGCGTGTCGTACGGCTGGAACACATGGTCGTGGCGAAAGCGCGGGCACTGCTGGCTGGTGGCGCGGTAGCTCAGGCGGTCTTCATCCCAGGTGGCCACCGCCTCTTGTTCACCCGGCGGAATCCAGATCTCGCAACCATGCCGCGCCTGCAACAGCGCATTGCCCCCAGCATGGTCGGAATGCAGGTGGGTGTTGACAATGCGTCGCAAGGTGCGACCTGCCAGTGCCTCGTCAATGAGGCGCACGGTCTCGGCCCCGTCGGTGACGTAGCCCGTGTCCACCACCGTGGCCCCTTCGTCGTCCAGAAACAAGAGGTTGTTGGACGAAAGCCAGCCGCGCTCCAGCACACGCAAGGCATCACAAGGCCAGGAGGGCGACACGCAGCGCACCCCTGATCAGGCGCGGATCAGGTGGTCGAAAGCGCTCAGCGCCGCCGTGGCACCGGCCCCAGCCGCAATCACGATCTGCTTGTACGGCACCGTGGTGCAGTCGCCCGCCGCGAACACGCCCGGCACACTGGTGTGGCCCTTGGCGTCGATGACGATTTCGCCAAACTTGCTCAGCTCCACCGTGCCACGCAAAAACTCGGTGTTGGGCACCAGGCCAATCTGCACGAACACGCCTTCCAACTCAACCAGTTGCTCGACACCCGTCGCACGGTCCTTGAACTTCAGACCGTTGACCTTGCCATCGGCGCCGGTGATCTCGGTGGTCTGGGCGTTGGTGTGGATGGTCACGTTGGGCAGGCTTTGCAGCTTCTTGACCAGCACGGCATCGGCCTTGAGTTGTTCGGCAAACTCCACCACCGTCACGTGGGCCACGATGCCCGCCAAGTCGATGGCCGCTTCGATACCCGAGTTGCCGCCACCGATCACGGCCGTGCGCTTGCCCTTGAACAGCGGGCCATCGCAGTGCGGGCAGTAGGCCACGCCCTTGTTCTTGTACTCGGCTTCGCCGGGCACATTCACGTTGCGCCAGCGCGCACCGGTGGACACGATCACGGTCTTGGACTTGAGCGAGCCGCCGTTGGCCAGCTTCACCTCGATCAGCCCACCGGGCTCGGTGGCCGGGATGATGGCTTCGGCGCGCTGCAGATTCATGATGTCCACGTCGTAGCTTTTGGCGTGGGCTTCCAGCGCTGCGGCCAAAGCCGGGCCATTGGTTTCCAGCACCGAGGGGTAGTTTTCAATGCCCATCGTGTCGTTGACCTGACCACCGAAACGTTCAGCGGCCACACCGGTGCGGATGCCCTTGCGAGCGGCGTACACGGCGGCCGCGGCACCGGCGGGGCCACCGCCCACGACCAGCACGTCATACGGAGCCTTGGCGCTCAGCTTGGCGGCATCCTTGGCGGCGGCGTTGGTGTCGAGCTTGGCCACGATCTCGCCCAGCTCCATGCGGCCCGAGCCGAACATCTGGCCGTTCAGGAACACCATGGGCACGGCCATGATCTCGCGCTCGGTCACCTCGTTCTGGAAGGCACCGCCCTCGATGACCGTGGTCTTGATCTGGGGGTTCAAGATGGCCATCAGCGAGAGCGCCTGCACCACGTCCGGGCAGTTGTGGCAGCTCAGGGACATGTACACCTCGAAGTTGAAGTCCCCTTCCAGGCCTTCAATCTGCTCGATCAGGTCGCGCTCTTCCTTGGGTGGGTGTCCGCCCGTCCACAACAGGGCCAGCACCAGCGAGGTGAACTCATGTCCCAGCGGCAAGCCGGCAAAGCGCAGGCTGGTGCTGCTGCCGGCACGCTGCAGGGTGAACGACGGCTTGCGCGCATCGTTGCCATCGGTCTTGAGAGTGATCTTGTCAGCGCGCAGAGCCTGGATGGTCTGCAGCAGGTCCAGCATCTCGCCGGAGTTCTCAGAGTCGCTCAGCGATGCGACGATCTCAAAGGGTTGCTTCACACGCTCCAGGTACGAGCCGAGTTGAGCCTTGAGGGTATCGTCCAACATGTCTTTTTTCCTTATGAGTATCAAGCGACTTTGAGAACCGGCCCCCCCCCTGCGACAGAAGGGGCGACCAGGGCGCACCCCGGCGAGCCTCATGAGCCCGCAGGGTGTGCATCAAACCGAGGTTTGCTTCAGATCTTGCCGACCAGGTCCAGCGAAGGGGTCAGGGCGGCAGCGCCTTCCTTCCACTTGGCCGGGCAGACCTGGCCAGGGTTGGCGGCGGTGAACTGGGCAGCCTTGAGCTTGCGCAGGGTTTCCGACACGTCACGGGCGATTTCGTTCGAGTGAACTTCCATCGTCTTGATCTTGCCATCGGGATTGATGATGAAGGTGCCGCGCAGGGCCAGGCCTTCTTCAGCAATGTGCACATCGAACGCGTTGGTCAGCTGGTGCGTGGGGTCACCGATCAGGGGGAACTTGGCCTTGCCGACAGCGTCGGAGGTCTCATGCCACACCTTGTGCGAGAAGTGGGTGTCGGTGGTCACGATGTAAACCTCGGCACCGGCCTTCTGGAACTCGGCGTAGTTGTTGGCCGCGTCTTCGATTTCGGTGGGGCAATTGAAGGTGAAGGCAGCCGGCATGAAGATCAGCACGGACCACTTGCCCTTCAGGCTCTCTTCGGTGACGGTGATGAATTCACCTTTGCCAGCGCGGTTCACGAAAGCCTGGGTCTTGAATGGCTGCACTTGGGTGTTGATCAAAGACATGTGTTTGTTCCTGTGAGTGAGGAGGTTGAGAAGACAACGAAGTGAATCTTAGGCACTTTGATTCCATAAAGCGAATTGATTGATCATATCCACTCGATTGCCCAGGGCTATTGACTGATCACAAATGCACCGGCTTTGCAAAGCAATTGTCTGGATGGCTTCTTCGGCCTTATTTGGGCCTTCTGTCGGACAAATTCCTACAAACCGTGTAGCCGTGAACCGACCCGTCTTACAGCCAGTCTCCTATCAAGAAAACTGGGCGTTGTTTGCACAATAAATCCATCGACAACGCGAACGACATCGCGACAAGGAGACCGAGATGAACAACGAACAGATCCTCGCCGAAATCCGCGAAACCAACCTGTCCTACCTGATGCTGGCGCAGAACCTGATCCGCGCCGACCGCGAGCAGGCCCTGTTCCGACTGGGCATCTCGGAAGAAGCTGCTGAACGTCTGGCCTCGCTGTCGCCCGCCCAGGTGCTCAAGATTGCCTCGAACAACACCCTGGTGTGCCGCATGCGTGTCGATGACGATCTGGTCTGGACCCTGCTGACCAACCACGGCAAGGGCGCTGGCAGCGACAGCACCTCTCGCCTGCACGCCGCCATCCTGATGGCCGGCAAGCACCAGGAAGCTGCCTGAGCTTTCCCTGCCCCTGATCTGACAGAACGACCCACCGGAGTCCCACCATGCGTAGCAAGAGCCTGTTGACCGAAGTCAAGCAAATCGACCGCGCCATCACCCTGATCAACCTGGGTGCCCGCCTGCAGGTGTTGGAATCCGAAACCGATCTGTCCTACGAGCGCCTGTTGCGCCTGTACAAGGAAGTGGCCGGCAAGTCGCCGTCCAAGGGCCAGCTGCCCTTCTCGACCGACTGGTTCATGACCTGGCAGCCCAACATCCACGCCAGCCTGTTCCTCAACATCCACGAGTACCTGAACAAGGTCTCCGAGATGGACGAGATCGATGCCGTGATCAAGGCCTACCAGCTCTACCTGGAACAGACCGAAACCCAGGGCCTGGAGCCGCTGCTGTCGGTGACCCGCGCCTGGCGTCTGGTCAAGTTCATTGACAACGGCATGTTGACGATGACCAAGTGCAGCAAGTGCAGTGGCCACTTCGTCACCCACCCCCATGAAATCGGTCGCAACTTCGTGTGCGGCCTGTGCAACCCGCCCGCCCGTGCCGGCAAGGGCAAGGCCGCTGGCGCGATCCAGATGCACTGAGTCGCTGGCTCGCTCTGTCTCTGTCGTTTCTCTTGTTGTCGTGTTGAACGGGCCCCTGCGGGGCCCGTTTTTTTCGTCAACTCAGACTGCGCTCAGCGCGCCTGACCGTCGCGCCCGTAATGGGGCGAACGGGGGCCGTACAGCAAGCCATTGGGCTGCCCGGCCGACAACAGACGCATGCTGGTCACGCCCGCAACAGGGTGGCTGGCATCGGTCACGCTGTTGACGATCTGCTTGACCACCGCCGTCACCAGCATCCCGACCAGACCGCCGGAATTGCTGTTGCCGCCTTCGTTGTTGGATGCGGTTGCCGTCCCGCGCCACAGCGAGGTGCCCGTGCGCAAGTCCACCAGCTCGGCGCTGGCCGTCACGACCGCCGCACTGTCAAACACCGCGTAGGTGGAGCCATAGCGGCTGATCGTGATGTACAGGCCCGCATCGGCCCCGAAGATTTCGCGCAGCTTGGTCGGCGCGACCGCATGCATCTCGGGCGGGTTGCTCAGACCGTTCTGGTAGAACGTCTCGGTCACCAGGGTCACGGGCATGACGTAGTAGCCCGCTTCAGCCAGAGGGTAGGTGGTCTGAGACAACATGCTGAATGTCGCATTGACATCGGGCGAGTTGTTCACCGGCGGCAGCACCAAAATGGACTTGGGATGGCTCGCCTTGAAAGCCGAGTAATCCATCTGCTTGACCTGCGATGCGCAACCCGACAACACGGCCAGGGCACCGGCCAACAAGGTCCACCGCGTCAGCTTTGAGAAATTCATGTGCGCTCCCATCATTTGCCGCCCTGCACTTTGGGTTGGGGTGGGGTCTTCTTGCTCAACAGGAAATCAACGTAAGCCGTTGACTCGGGGAACAAGCGCTTTTCGGTCTGAAAGGCCTGCGCCGCCTGGCCATCCTGGCCCAGCGACAGATACAACAGGCCCATGTGGGCATGGAAGCCCGGAGGCGGTGTCGCGCCCTTGGCCGACGCAAGCGTCAGGTCTTTTTCCAGCGCCTGCAACTGCTCCTCGGGGCTGGTTTTCTGGGCCTTGAAATGCGCGTACACCTGGGTTTGGTAACTGCCCCAGGCATAAAGCGGGGCAGGCTGGTTGGCGCAACCGGTGACGAGCGCAGTGCCCAGCACCAGCATCGCCAGACGGGCGGATTGGATCATGGAGGGGGACATCATGATGACGTTGCTGCGCTTTACTTGCCGGGCGTCCAGACACCGGCGTCGATGTCAGCGGTCATCTTGTTGATGGCATCGCGCATGGCCAGATCCAGCACCTTGCCGTTCAACGTCGAGTCGTAGCTGGCCGTGCTGCCAAAGCCGACGACTTCGCGCTGCGACAGGCTGTACTCGGCCGCGCCTTGCGTCGAATACACCACTTCCGAGGTCACGATGTTGACAATGTTCAAGCTGATCTTGGCGTAAGCCACCTGCTCTTTGCCACGGCCCAGGATGCCGAACAACTGGTGGTCGCCCACTTCCTTGCGACCAAACTCGCTCACGTCGCCGGTGACCACGAAATCAGCGCCCTTGATGGTCTGGGCGGTGCCCTTGTAACCGGCCTCCTGCTTGCTTTCCTGCAGGTTGTCGCGGTCCAGCACATTGAAGCGACGGGTCTGCTGCAGGTGCGAGATCAGGATGGTCTTGGCCTGGCTGCCCAGACGGTCAGCACCGTCCGAGAAGACGCCACGCATGTAGGTGGAGCGGTTGTCAAACTTGCCCACGGCGATGGGCGCGCGCGCGCCAGCGTAGGGGCGCGCAGCACCTTCCACGCGCTCCACGGCCACCGTGCGATGGCTTTCCGTCGTCGCGCAACCAGCCAGAGTCGAAAGCGCCACCACGGCACCGAGAACCAAAGTCGAACGAACCACTCGCATATCCCATCCTTTATGAAAAAAATAGCCATCTAGCATACGGCAGCTTTTCAAGGGATCGGGCACACATCAAGGGGGGGCGTCCCCGGCCCGCCGCTACACTGGCGCGCACCATGAACCTCGCTTTCGACACCCTCCCGGCCCGCTGCGATGTGCTGATCGTGGGTGCCGGGCCGTCCGGCAGCGCCGCCGCACTCACCCTGGCGCGTGCTGGGTTCGACGTGGTGCTGATCGACCAACACGCCTTCCCACGCGACAAGATCTGTGGCGATGGCCTGATCCCGGATGCGCACCAGGCCTTGCGCGAACTGGGCGTGCTCGATGCGGTGATGGCGGCGGCGCAAGGCGTGACCCATGTGCGCTGCATCGGCCCACGTGGCGGGCAACTCGATGTGCCCGGCGACATGGCCGTGCTGCCGCGTCGCCAGCTTGACGACATCGTGTGCCGCGCCGCAGTGGCGGCGGGGGCCCGCATGCACGCGCCGGTGCGCTTCATGGCCCCGTTGGAACAAGCGGGTCGCATGGTCGGTGCCCATGTGCAACACGGTGAGGCCCAGCGCGAGGTACGCGCCGACTGGGTGCTGCTGGCCAGCGGTGCCGTCCCGCAAGCGCTGATCGCCGCCGGCATGGCCGAGCGTCAAACGCCCAGTGGCGTGGGCCTGCGCGGCTACATCCGCCACCCCGGTCTGACCGACCGCCTCCAGGGGCTGGAGATCGTCTGGCATCACGCCCTGCGTCCCGGCTATGGCTGGATCTTTCCGTGCGGCAACGGCGTCTTCAACATCGGCGTGGGCCTGACCGACGGGGCCGATGGCCAGCGCGCCAGGGGCAAGCTCAACCTGCGCCAGATCTACCAACGCTTCACCGAGGTCCACCCCCTGGCCCATGAGCTCGTCACCGGCGGCACACCGCTGGGCGAACTCAAAGGCGCGCCCCTGCGCTTTAGCCTGGAGGGTGCCCGTTTCAGCCGCCCCGGCCTGCTGGTGTGCGGCGAAGCAGCGGGCAGCACCTACTCCTTCACAGGTGAGGGCATCGGCAAAGCACTGCAGACCGGCATCCTGGCGGCCCGCGCGCTGATCGATGGGCGCGAACAGGAGTGGGACGATGCGGCCACCTGCGCCCGCCACAACGCCCAACTGCACGCGCTGCAACCGCGCTACCAGATGTACCGCAAGGCCAACTGGGTCAACCGCCTGCCCTGGCTGGCCGATCTGGTGATCTGGCGCGCCAGGCGCAGCGCACGCATCCGCCTGCGCATTGCCGGTTTGCTCAATGAAACCAGCAACCCTGGGCATCTGCTGACCCTGCGCGGCCTCTACAAGCTGTTCACCGAATAGCGTCGAAACCGGCGTGCCGTCAGATCGGCAGCGCCGGCCCTTCACCGCCCAGGATCGCAATCGCGCCGCAGCCACGCGTCTCGTACAGGTCCACCCGGTCCACCTGGGGCAGCACCTTGCGCGCCTCGGCCAGCACCCAGCGTGACAGCGCTGCCGTGTCGCAATCGTCCAGTCCCGGCAACTCATGCAGAGGGTGGTGGTCCAAGGCCTTGAAGATGGGGTTGAAACGGTCCTTCACATCGCCGAAATCCACCGTCCAGCCCATCACCGTGTCCAGCGGTGCCGACAGGTGCAGGCGCAAGGTGTAGGTGTGGCCGTGGATGTGGCCCAGCGGATCGTCGGCGGGCGCGTGGCGCAGGAACAAGGCGCTGTCGAGCGTCAACTCCTTCCAGATGCGGTAGTCGCTGCCATTGAAGTTGGCCCCGCACGAACCGGTTTCATACACCGTCACCCACGACAACTCGGGCAACACGTCCTTCAGGCGCGCCCACAGCCACCCGGCCAGCACCTCGCTGGTGGGGTTCTCCAGCCCGTCGATGGCGTTGAGCAGCTTGTGGTGCAACTGGTAGTGAAAGGGTGCCCAGATGGCGTCCAGGTGGTCGTAGTCAATGCTCAGATCGCGCCCACCGGCATCCTGGTTGGCGTGCACGATCACCTCGAAACCGTGGCCATGCAAGCGCCCGCATTTGTGTCCCATCGGCACATTCGGCAGCTTGTGCGCCGACTCGAAGCGGTAACGCCGCCACACATGCGCCTGGTCGTGGCGGTCCAGGTCCACGCCCTGATCGGCGGTGCTCTGGATGCCCACCTGCTCCAGTCCTGGCACATCCAGGCGATCCCGCAACCAGCGCGCCAGGTTTTCGTCGGTGGGCAGGGGCACGATGTCGTTGAGCAGCCGGTAGTCAAGCTGCGCCGTGCAGGCCTGCAGGCACTGGCCCAGCGCCGTCACCTCGCCCCCTGGGTAAGCCGCCCACCCGGCAGGCAGATTGGCGCGCACTGTGGCCACAAAGCTGTGTCCATGCAGGCGATGGCTGCGGTGATCAGACGGCAACACGCCCACCTGACGGGCCGATTCGAAGCCGCTGGAGGCGGCGTGCAGGGTGATGAGGCTCATGGCGATTCCATCGGTCGATGCGGGCGTCGGCTTGCGTGCCAACTTCTCTGTCAGCCGCGAGCATAGCGCGCGCCCGCCGCGGCGTGATCCGCCTGGGGCAAAACCCCCCAAAGGAACAAAAAACGACAGGCCTAAAGGCATTCCGGACATACCCTGACCCCGGTATCGGGCTCTCCCTGCTCACCAAAGTCGGCACGCAAGGCATACTGGAGGTTTGATTGCTGCGAGCCCGCATACAGGGATCGTTCAACCCCTCTCCTTTGCTTGCCATGACCCACACCACCGATCTCGCGCTCCCGCCTCAAGAGGCCTCCGTTGACGTTTTGCTGGAGAAATACGCCGAGCCCGGAGAGACCTCGGTCGATGACGTGCGCCGCCGCGTTGCCAAGGGTCTGGCCACCATCGAGAGCACCCCGCAAGACCAGCAAAAGTGGGAAACCGCCTTCTACGAAGCCCAGCGTGACCTCGGCGTGGTGATGGGCGGGCGCATCAACGCCGCCGCCGGTCTGGCCGACACCGCCGCCACCCTGATCAACTGTTTCGTGCAGCCGGTGGGCGATGCCATGATCGGCACCGACGACAAGATCGGCATCATGGACGCCGCCTCGCAGGCCGCTGAAACCATGCGCCGAGGCGGTGGCGTGGGCTACAACTTCAGCGCCATCCGGCCCAAGGGCGGATGGGTCAAGAAGACCAACTCGCGCGCCTCCGGCCCGGTCAGCTTCATGAAGGTGTTCGACCAGGTCTGCCAGACGGTCGAGTCCGCCGGTGCCCGCCGTGGCGCGCAAATGGGCGTGCTCAACGTCTCGCACCCCGACATCGAAGACTTCATCGTCGCCAAGCGCACACCCGGCACCTTGAACAACTTCAACGTCTCGGTCGGCATTGTCGAGGGATTCATGGAAGCCCTCGCCGCCGACGCCGATTGGGAACTGGTGCACAGCGCCCAGCCCCACCCGGAAGTGCCCGACACCTACCAGCGCGACGACGGTCTGTGGGTGTACAAGGTGGTCAAGGCCAGCCACCTGTGGGACACCATCATGAAGTCCACCTACGACTTCGCCGAGCCGGGCGTGCTGTTTCTCAACCGCATCAACGAAGAAAACAACCTCGCCTACTGCGAGACCATCGAAGCCACCAACCCCTGCGGCGAACAAGCCCTGCCGCCCTACGGTTGCTGCGACCTCGGTTCGATCAACCTCGTCAGCCACGTTCGCAACGCCTTCCAGCCCGATGCCCGTTTCGACTTTGCCAGCTTCGAGCAAGGCATTGCCGTGGCCGTGCGCATGCTCGACAACGTGCTGGACGCCACCGTCTGGCCGCTGCAGCAACAAGGCATTGAATCGGCTGCCAAGCGCCGCATCGGCCTGGGCTTCCTGGGTCTGGGCGACGCCCTGATCATGCTGGGCCTGCGCTACGACAGCCCCGAAGGTCGCGACATGGCCTCGAAGATTTCGGCCACCCTGCGCGATGCGTCCTACAGCGCCTCGGTCGAGCTGGCCAAAGAGCGTGGCCCCTTCCTGAAGTTCGACGCCGACAAGTACCTCAACACCGGCGCGTTCGCCAAGCGCCTGCCCGAAAAGCTGCGCAAGGAGATCCGCAAGCACGGTCTGCGCAACTCGCACCTGCTGTCGATCGCGCCCACCGGCACCATCACCCTGGCCTTTGCCGACAACGCCACCAACGGCATCGAGCCCGCGTTCTCCTGGACCTACAACCGCAAGAAGCGCATGCCCGACGGCACCAGCCGCATCTACGCCGTCGAAGACCACGCCTACCGTGCCTACCTGGCGCAAGGCGGCAAGGCCGATGCCCTGCCCGAAGCCTTCGTCTCGGCGCAAAGCATGAGCGCCATCTCGCACGTCGAAATGGTGGCGGCCGTGGCCCCCTTCATCGACGCGGCCATCTCCAAGACCATCAACGTCCCGGCCGACTACCCCTTCGCAGACTTTGCCGACCTGTACCTGCAGGCCTACCGCATGGGCTTGAAGGGCATCACCACCTACCGCCCCAACGCCACACTCGGCGCGGTGCTGTCGGTGGACACACCGGCGGTCACGGCGACACCAGCGGCTGACAGTGCGGCCGGTCGCAACGAAGACGACCCGCTGCGCAAGCAGTTCGACTCGCGTCCCATGGGCGACCTCGAAGGCATCACCTCGAAGGTCGAATACATGACCTTCGAGGGCAAGAAGTCGATCTACGTCACCGTCAACTTCCTGCGCGTGCAAGGCACCATCGACGGCAAGCAGGTCACCATCGAACGTCCGATCGAATTCTTCATCCCCGGCGGTCAGACCTCGGACGGCCAGCAATGGATCACATCGAGCATGCGCCTGTTGTCGATGGTCGGCCAGTCCGGCGGCTCGGTCGCCAAGGCCGTGGCCTCGATGCGCAAGGTGGTGTGGGACAAGGGCCCCGTGCGCTTTGGCACCGTCGAGCGCGCAGACGGCAGCGTGGCACCGCGTTTCCACGACTCTGACGTGGCCGCCATCGGCTTTGCGCTGCAGCAGATCCTGGCCAAGCGCGGCTTCCTGGACACCGAAGGCAACCAGGTGCCGGCCTTGCAACTGGCCGCCCGCCTGGCCCGTCGCGACGAGGAGCTGAGCCACCATCTGCAGGTCACCGACTTCAGCACCGATGCAGCCGGTGGGGTCAACGGCAACAACCCGGCCCCCAACACGGGCAAGAAGTGCCCCGAATGCGGTGCCCACGAAATGCACAAGGTGGACGGTTGCATGAAGTGCGCCAACTGCGGGGCCATCGGCAGCTGCGGCTGAGCAAGCCCCCCTCCGGCGTTCAGCGCCAGGCCTGCGCCACCCGCGCGTGCGTCGGGTGGCGGTCCAGCCAGCGCACCATCGCCACACAGCCCAGGGCCGACAGCACCGCACCAATGCCAAAGGCCCAGGCATAGCCCAGCGCATCGCCGATCACCCCCCCGACGATGCCGCCCAGGCTGCCCACCCCCACCACCACGCTGGCCAGCAAGGTGAAGTCCGTGCCCGCATGGGCGGGGTCCGAGGCATCCATCATCAGCGCGAACAAGGCCACCGTCGCCATCGTGCCCACCACCCCCTCGGCCACCGTGGCCCACCACAGCAAGGGCATGCCGCCCCAGCCCAGCGCGGCCGCCAGGTAAAAGCCAAAGGTCAGCGACTGGCCCAGCCCCGTCCACAACATGGCGGTGCGGCGCGTCACCCGCATCATCAGTGCCCCGCCCAGGGCCGCACCCAGCAAGCTGGCCCCCGAGCCCACGGCCCCCTTCATCAAGGCAATCGTTTCCTTGCTCGCGCCCTGATCGCTCACAAAGGGCGTGATCAGGTTGCTGACCATCTGATCGCCAAAGCGAAAACAAAACACCAGCGCAGCAAAGGCCAGCATGCCGGGGGCCATGGCACGGTGCCACCAACCCAGCACCAGTGCCCACCGCGTGGCGTTCGGGTGGGTCTGCGCACCCGCTGCAGCCACCGGTGCGGGCTCGTCCATCTGCCACACGGGCCACGAACTCAGGGCCAGCAAAACGGCCATGACGACAAACACCACCGCGCCTTCAGTGCGCGCCCACAGCCACAACAAGCCCCCGCCGCCCAGAATCATGCCCAGGCGATACGCCCCCACCTGAATCGCATTGGCCAGCCCCCGTTCTCGCGCGGCCAGCAAGCGCACCGCCAGTCCATCGGTCACGATGTCCTGCGTGGCTGCCAGCAGGTTGAACAGCAGCACCGCCAGCAACAAGCCCTGGTGATCGCGCCCCAGATCTTGCGTGGCCAACAGCAGCGCCGCCGCCACTGAACAGCCCTGCAAACCCAGCAACCAGGTGCGACGCGCGCCACGGTGGTCCACCAGCGGAGCCCACAGAAACTTCAAGGCCCACGGCAAGGCCAGCAACTGCAGCAAGCCAATGGCGGTCAAGGACCAACCCGCCTCGCGCATCAACACCGGCAGCGCCAGGTTGAAAAATCCGAACGGCAGACCCTGCGCGGCATACAGGCTGGACAACAGAACGAGGGGATGACGTGGCATGGCGCGCGGGCAAAAATCGCAAACCCGCATGTTGGCAGATCCTGCGCCCCATCTGACTGGCCTGAAATGCGCCAGCATTTCACGCATTCAGCGCCTGCCGCCTCTTTGCAAGCGCCCGCTCGGGTGGCAAGCTGAGCACGTCGCACTGTGGATTGGTGCGCTGCGCGGAGGGTGCCATGCATCGTTCATCTACCGTCGTTCGCCTGGGAGGGGTCTTGAGCCTGCTGGTGGGGCTGAGCAGCGTCCATGCCGCCCGCCTGCCCGACACCCCCCACTTCCCCGCAGCACCCCCGCAGGTGCTGGACAGCTTCGCGCCCAACGAACGCCCTTGCGGCGTCAACACCCTGGGCGAAGCGGTCTCGCTCATCTACGAACAAAACATGCCCGATCAGGCACAGGCGCTGGCTCACCAATGCCTGCGCGAAGCCCGCAGCCAGGGGCATGCCTTCAAAAGCCTGATCGCCGTTCGCATCCAGGCCCTGCTCGCCATGCGCTTTCGCGACCTCGACACCCTTCACCAGGCCGGACAAGCACTGGTGCAACAGCGCACCATGCCCGAATACGTGCCCGATGGACACATGTGCCTGGCCTTCACCTGCCTGGCCAGCGGCGACACGCAATGCGCCCGCAACCACCTCACGCTGGCACGCAATCAGTTCACCAAGCTGCAGATTCCCCAGGCGCTCGATCAACTCGCCCCGCTGGAAGAAGCCCTTCAGTCGATGGAGGCGGCCAGCGAGTCGGCGCGCTGATCGCTGTCACGGTAGTTTCACGGTGCTCGCCTAACTTCGGGCGACCCGTTCCACTTCGTGATTGCTGTTGTGAAAAAAACTGCCTCTGCCCTGGCCGCCAGTCTGGCGCTGTCCACCCTTCTGGTTGCATGCGGTGGTGGTGGCGATGACACCCCCGTCACGCCCCGCGCTGCCGCATCGGCCAGCGACAACACCCAGTTCTTCAACCGCGTGGCCACCTTTGCCGTGTGTGCGCAACTGGGTTCCTCGTGCGAAACGCGCGAGGAAACGGCTGCCGAGATCGTCGCAGCCAGCACCGACGGCATGACGCTGATCTACACCAACAGCCCGAAGGACGAAGTCGGCTTTGTGGACATCACCGACCCCACCGCCCCGCAGGCGCTGGGCGCGCTGGCCATGGGTGGCGAGCCCACCTCCATCACGGTGCGGGGCGAACATGCCCTGGTGGCCGTCAACACCTCGGCCAGTTTCACGGTGCCGTCCGGCAAGCTCGTGGTGGTCAACATTGCCACCCGCCAGGTCGTGCATGAAATCAACCTGGGCGGCCAGCCCGATTCCATCGCCATCAGCAAAGATGGCAAATACGTGGCCGTCGTGATCGAGAACGAGCGTGATGAAAGCGTCACCACAGCAAACGGCAAGGGCTTCCCGCCCCAGCTGCCCGGCGGCAAACTGGTCATCGTCGATGCGGTGGGAGCGCCCAACGCCTGGCAGACCCGTGATGTGGCCCTGACCAGCCTGGTCATGCCCTACCCGACCGACCCCGAGCCCGAATACGTCTCCATCAACGACAACAACGTCGCGGTGATCACGCTGCAGGAGAACAACCACATCGCTCTGGTGGACCTGGTCACCGGCACGGTCACGCGCGACTTCACCGCAGGCTCGACCTCGCTGACACAGATCGACCGCACCTATGTCAAAAGCGTGCCGACCGAACTCAGCCTGACGGAAAGCCTGACCGACCGACTGCGTGAGCCAGATGGCGTCACCTGGGTATCGACAAGCCAGTTCGTCACTGCCAACGAAGGCGACCTCAGTGGCGGCAGCCGTGGCTTCACGCTGTTCAACGCCGATGGCAGCGTGGCCTTTGACGCGGGCAACACGATGGAACACCTGATGGCGCGCATCGGGCACGCCAACGACAAGCGCTCCGCATCGAAGGGCAACGAGCCCGAGAACGTCGCTGCCGGCCGCTTTGACCGCACCGACTACCTGTTCGTGGCCTCCGAGCGCTCCAGCGTGCTGGCCGTGTACGACCTGAGCACCGCCAACCAGCCCACGCTCAAGCAGGTGTTGCCCTCGGCCCAGGCCCCCGAGGGCGTGCTGACGATTCCGTCGCGCAACCTGGTCATCACGGCCAGTGAAGAGACCGACCCCGTGGCCGGCAAGCCCGCCATTTTTGCGGCGCTCAACATCTACCAATACCAGAAGGCCGGGCCCAGCTACCCCACCATCGAATCAGCCAATCGCACCGATGGCACCCCGATCCCCTGGTCGGCCCTGTCCGGTCTGGCTGCTGCGCCCACCGGCGCGCTGCTCTACGCCATCGACGATGCTTTCTTCAAGAGCAACCGCATCTTCGAGATCGACACCAGCGTCACGCCCGCCAAGCTGCAGCGCGAGATCCGCATCACCGATCCGAACGGCCTGATCGCCGCGCTGGCCACCAGCCTGCCCGGCACCGCCAGCAGCAGCGCGTTTGACGCAACCGATCTGCCCGCACTGGTCAACAACACCGACAAGAGCGTCAACATCGACCCCGAAGGCATCGCCATCGCCTCGTCAACCTACGGCGGCGGCTTCTGGATTGCCTCCGAAGGCGCGCTTGGCAAGAGCGCCAACCTGATCTTCAAGGTCTCGGCCACAGGCGTCATTGAAAACATCATCCAGTTGCCGAGCGACGTGACCGCCAAACAGACCAGCAACGGCTTTGAGGGCATTGCGGAAGCCGATGGCAAGCTGGTGGTCGCCTTCCAGCTGCCCTGGACAGGTGACATGGCCAATCACGCGCGCATCGGCGTGTACGACCTGACCACCCAGACCTGGTCGTTCATGTTCTACCCGCTCGATGTCGTCACCTCGGTCAACGGCGGCTGGGTGGGTCTGTCAGAAATCATGGCGCTGGGCAGCAACCGCTTCGCCGTGATCGAGCGCGACAACCAGGCCGGCCCCGACGCCACCATCAAGAAGATCTACCGCATTGACCTCACGGGCAAGGCCGACGGCAGCGTGCTGAGCAAGACCCTGGTGCGCGACGTGCTGCCCGACCTGCGCGGCACCCGTGGTCACGTGCTGGAGAAGATCGAAGGCCTGGCGCGCCGGGCCGATGGCCATGTGTACCTGGTCAACGACAACGACGGCCTCGACAAAGGCCATGGCGAAACCCAGTTGATCCAGCTGGGCAGGCTCTTCAACTGATCACGCATTCGGCTCATCCCGATCAGCGCCCGGTTCGTCCGGGCGTTTTTCATTGGCGCATCAGTTCAGCGGCATGACCAAGGCAAACACTTCGTTTTTATCTTTATATTCATCAAATAAATTCTGATTTTCTCGATGCTTTGGAATTCGTATCCTGAAGACTCTGTGATTCACCCAAGGAGTCCTTCATGCGCAGCTACCCCCGCAACAGCCCTGAGTCCGCCGCCCGCATCGTGAGCATGGTCCTGCTGGCCGACTGCCACGTCAGCCGCGACGAGATGGACGCCCTCAAGCGCCACAACATTCCGCACCGCCTCAACCTGAGTCACCCGCATTTCATGTTGGTGACACAGCAACTGTGCGATGACCTGCACACCCATGCCGAGATGTCGTGGCAGGGCGCGCAGGCTGTGCCCACCGCCAACTGGCACGCCATGCTTGACGAGGTCAGCGATGCCGGCCTGCGCCTGATCCTGCTGGATCTGTGCGCCACGCTGGTCGAGTCCGATCACCACATCGACCCGGGCGAGCAGACCCTGGTCCACAGCATGGCCGACCACTGGCATCTGCCGCGCCCGGTGTGGCGGCATCGGGCCCGGCCACTGGCCACCTCCCATCGCCAGCGCCTTGCCACCGTGGCCCTGGCAGGATGAGGTCAATCAAGTCCCTCAAAACAAATATAAATGTTTGTTTAAAGCGTTTTTTGCTAACATGATTGTGTGCCCAAAAACTCCGCCTCTCTGGCCATGATGCCGCCTGTGGTGCTCGCCCAGCTCAAGCAGTTGGGCGAGCACCTGGCCATTGCGCGCAAACGCCGCAAAGAGCCGCGCAAGGCCTGGGCCGAGCGCATCGGGGTGAGCGAACCCACGCTGATGCGCATGGAACGGGGCGACCCCTCCGTGGCGTTTGGCACCTACGCCACCGCCTTGTGGCTCATCGGCCGCGCGCAAGCCATCGCCGAACTGGCCGCGCCCGCGATGGACCAAGGCGCCCTCGAAACCGAGGTGCGCGCCGCGTTGAC
>JAGOKC010000061.1 GCA_017994835.1 Aquabacterium sp.
TGGGGCTGGGCTTGGTCGGCTTGTGGGGACTCAGGCGCCGTAGCGTCTGATCACGTTGTGGTTGCCCGTCACGGGCAACCAACATACAGGGTCACAAACCCTGCCATTCCTGCGGGTGCGCCTGCTCAATCTGCAGCAGAGCCAGCACGCGTTCGACCGTCTCGCTGACCAGCTCGTCGATGCTCTGCGGCCGGTGATAAAAAGCCGGCAGCGGCGGGAAGACGATGCCGCCCATCTCGGTCACGGCCGTCATGTTGCGCAGGTGGGCCAGGTTGAAGGGCGTTTCGCGCACCATCAGCACCAGGCGGCGGCGCTCTTTCAGCGTGACGTCGGCGGCGCGGGTCAGCAGGTTGTCGCCCATGCCGTGGGCCACGGCGGCCAGGGTCTTCATGGTGCACGGGGCGATCACCATCGCGTCGGTGGTGAAGCTGCCGCTGGCGATGCAGGCACCCACATCACCGGGGGCATGCGCCTGGGTGGCCAGGGCCTCCAGGGCCGAGCGGTCCAGGCCCAGTTCGTGGTGCACATTGAGGATGCCCGCCGGGGTGGCGACCAGATGAGTCTGCACACCCAGCGCCCGGGCACGCTCCAGCAGGCGCACGCCATACACGGCGCCACTGGCCCCCGTGATGCCGACGATCAGGCGCGAAGGGCGCTTCACGCCCATCAGTCTGCTTGCTGGCCGCCCAGAACCTGCTGCAGCTCGCCAGCCTGGTACATCTCCATCATGATGTCCGAGCCGCCGACGAATTCACCGTTGATGTAGAGCTGGGGGATGGTCGGCCAGTTGGCGTATTCCTTGATGCCCTGACGGATGCCTTCGTCTTCCAGGACGTTGACCGTCTTCAGATCGGTGACGCCGCAGGCTTTGAGAATTTGCACGGCACGACCGGAGAAACCACATTGTGGGAACTGGGCGTTGCCCTTCATGAAAAGCACCACGCGGTTGCCTTTGACCAGGTCGTCAATGCGTTGTTGAACGTCGCTCATAGCTACACCATCTTGTTAAAAGGAACAGGCGAGCTTATATCAGGAGCGGCGGGTTTGAGTGCTCTGGGGTTGTTTCACCCTCATTCAGAAGGCGTAGTCCATTGACAATTTCACGAGCGGACGCCATTGCAGTCTGCCTGACAAGGGGTTGCCGCCCAGTCCTTCAGTGGTCGACACGCCGGGACGCTGCGGGTCGCGCAGGCCGGTCGCCGTCAGGCCGATGTCGGCGTGAAAATGGTACGACGTAGGTTCGCCTTGCAGGCTGCCGAGCTGGGTGCTGTAACCGGCACCGATGTAGGCCATGGTGCGGTCGCTGCCGTCCTGGTGATCTGGCAGGCGCAGGCTGTCAAAACGCTGCAGACTGAGGTTGAGGCCACCTTCTGCTGCACCTCCGGTCCACCAGGCTTGTTCGACGTGACCGCGCAGCACGCCAGCGGTGGCGCGAAATCCGCCGTTGAGATGGTAGTCGGTGAGGATGTGCAGGCTGCGCAGTTGCAGGCCAGCCGGACTGGGTTGGGCCAGCACGAAGGAGCTTTTGAGTGGATCGACCGGTCGGTCGATGACGACCCCGATGCGGCCCTCCCACTGAGGCCAGAGTTGTCGGCCATGGGCCTGCAAACCTGTCCCGTCGGCCACGGCATGACGCCACGGCAGGTGTACAGCGGTGTAGGCCGGAGCCTGGGCCATCTGTCGCAGCGCATGCGCTGTGGGGGGTACCAGCTGGGCCTGTGCGGGGGTCAAGCATGCCAGGAGCAGGGTGGAGCCCACCAGCCATGCACACAGCGGATGCCGGGCGCGCCGGGGCAGGGGGGCAGCAGGCAGTTGAGCGGTGAACGTGGCCATGTCGAACTCCATCGAATGGAATCCATGCTACGACTTGTCGCCCGCCTTGTGTCAGAGAGATGTGTGTATTCGTGACCGATGTTCGAGGCACTGGGCACGGTGCCGGAGGTGGTGTCAGTGTTGCCATCGACCACCGGTGCAGCGTGCTTGCTGCCCCAAGTCGAAGCGGGTGCTCACTTCTGCAAAACCGTGGTGTTGCAAGAGCTCGCGGACCGTTACCGCTTGATCGTAACCATGCTCCAGCAGCAGCCAACCACCCGGGGTGAGGTGCTGGGGGGCCTGGGTGATGATGTGTCGCAGGTCATCGAGGCCGTCGGGGCCAGACGTCAGTGCGCTTTCAGGTTCGAAGCGCAGGGCGACCATGTGCGGGTCGCCCTCGGCGATGTAGGGCGGGTTGCTGACGATGAGGTCGAAGCGTTCGCCGGCCACAGGGGTGAACCAGGAGCCCGGCAAACCGCGCAGACGCAGGCCCAGGGTGGCGGCATTGCGCAACGCCACTCGCAGTGCGCCCAGGCTGGCATCGACTGCGGAGACCTCGGCCAGTGGTCGCTCGTGGGCCAGGGCCAGCGCGATGGCACCGCTGCCGGTGCCCAGGTCGAGCACACGCCGTGGCTGGTGGGGGGGCAGGTGTTCCAGCGCCCAGTGCACCAGGGTTTCGGTGTCTGGGCGGGGGATGAGGGTGTCAGGGGTGACGCGCAGGTTCAGGCCGAAAAATTCCTTGTCACCCAGCAGATAGGCCGCGGGTTCGCCCTCGGCGCGGCGCGCGAGCAGGGCCAGGTAACACGCCTGGGCCTTGGGGGCCAGCAGGTCGGTGTCGTGGGACAGCAGCCAGGTGCGCGAGCGACCCAGCACGTGGCCGAGCAGCAGGTGCGCGTCCAAGCGATCAACGCCGCAGGTGCGGGCCTGGGCCAGCGCCTGGGCGACGGTGAGGGCGGTGGGGTCGGCGTTGGCGTCAGACACCGGTGGCGGACTCCAGCTCGGCCAACTGGTCGGCGGCCTGGGCGCTCAGCAGTGCGGCGATCACGTCACCGAGGTCGCCTTCCATGACGGCCAGCAGCTTGTAGAGCGTCAGGTTGATGCGGTGGTCGGTCAGGCGGCCTTGCGGGAAGTTGTAGGTGCGGATGCGGTCGGAGCGGTCGCCGCTGCCGATCAGGCCCTTGCGCAGGGCGGCTTCCTTGGCGGCGCGTTCGCTGCGCTCTTTCTCCTGCAGACGCGCTTGCAGCACCTGCAGGGCCTTGGCCTTGTTGCTGTGCTGGCTGCGGCCGTCCTGGCACTCGGCCACCAGACCGGTGGGCAGGTGGACCACGCGCACGGCCGAGTCGGTCTTGTTGATGTGCTGACCGCCGGCGCCACTGGCGCGGAAGGTGTCGATGCGCAGGTCGGCCGGGTTGAGCGTGATGGCGGTGGCCTCGTCGGGCTCGGGCATCACGGCGACGGTGCAGGCACTGGTGTGGATGCGGCCCTGGGTCTCGGTGGCGGGCACGCGCTGCACGCGGTGGCCACCCGACTCGAATTTCATCTGGCCATAGACGCCGTCGCCTTCAAAGCGCAGCACCACTTCCTTGTAGCCGCCCAGGTCGGATTCGCTGGCTGACATGATCTCGCTGCGCCAGCCTTGGCGTTCGGCGAAGCGGGTGTACATGCGGGCCAGGTCGGCGGCGAACAGGGCGGACTCATCGCCACCGGTGCCGGCGCGGATTTCGATGAAGGCGTTGCGGGCGTCGTCGGGGTCCTTGGGCAGCAGGGCGGTCTGCAACTGGGCCACGAGGTGGTCGAGCTCGGCCTCGGCCTGGACGATCTCGTCCTGGGCCATGGCGCGCATCTCGGCGTCGTCACTGGCGTCGGCCAGCAGCTCGCGGGCGGTGTCGAGGTCGTGCTGGCGCTGGGTGTGGCGGCGGGCCAGGTCGCACACGCTGCTGACCTCGGCGTGCTCGCGCGATAGATCGCGAAAGCGCTTGTTGTCTGCTGCAACGACCGGGTCGGACAAGGCCATGTCCAGCTCTTGCAGGCGCTGGGCCAGGCGTTCGAGCGAAGAGGCAAGGGAGGGCGCCAGGGTGGCGCTCACGCGAGATCCTCGTCGTCCAGGTGTCGTGGGTGGGCGCGCTGTGACTCGGTGGGCAAAATGGTTTCGCCCCTCAGGAACAGGCGCGACAAGGCGGCCACCAGCTGGGGGCGGTGCTGGGCATCGGCGCTGTGCAGCTCGGCCATGGCACCGTGCAGCATTTTTTGCGTCAGGCGGTGGGTGAGGGCATCGAGCACGGTGTCCACGTTTTCACCCTTGGCCAGCAGCTTGCGCGCGCGGGTCAGCTCGACTGCGCGCCACTGGTCGGCCTGGCCGTGCAAGGCCTGGATCAGGGGCACGGTGCTGCGTTGGTCAAGCCAGTGCACGAAGTCCTGCACCCCAGTATCGATGATGGCTTCGGCCTGTGCCACGGCGGCTTGCCGCTTCTCGCCAGCGGTCTGCACCATGGTGGACAGGTCATCGACGGTGTAGAGGTACACGTCGTCCAGGCGGGCGACCTCGGGCTCAATGTCGCGCGGCACGGCCAGGTCCACCATGAAGATGGGACGGCGCTTGCGGGCCTTGAGCGCTCGCTCGACGGCACCCAGGCCGATGATGGGCAGGGAGCTGGCGGTGCACGACACCACGATGTCGAACTCGTGCAGGCGTTGGGACAGGTCGGCCAGCCGGATGGCCTGCGCACCCAGGTGGGATGCCAATTTTTCGCCACGCTCCAGCGTGCGGTTGGCCACGGCCATGGCGCGTGGGCTGCGAGCGGCAAAGTGTGTTGCCGTCAGCTCGATCATCTCGCCTGCGCCGACAAACAGCACCCGCGTCTGGCTCAGGTCTTCAAACAGCTGCGAGGCCAGGCGCACGGCGGCCGCCGCCATGCTGATGGAGTGTGCGCCGATCTCGGTGGAGGTGCGCACCTCCTTGGCCACGGCAAAGCTGCGCTGAAAAAGCTGGTGCAGCGTGGTGCCCAGCGTGCCGGCGTTGTCGGCCTCGCGCACGGCCTGTTTCATCTGGCCGAGAATCTGCGGCTCACCCAGCACCATCGAATCCAGCCCGCTGGCGACACGGAAGGCGTGGCGTGCGGCCTGATCGCCTTGCAACTCGTAGGTGTGACGCAGCAGTTCGTCGGTCGAGACACCGCCGGTGTGCGACAACCAGTCAATGGCGGTGTGGCGCAACTGGTGGCTGGTGCCGTCCCAGCTGCCGGTGGCAATGTACAGCTCGGTGCGGTTGCAGGTGGACAGCAAAGCTGCTTCCGACTGGGCCCCTCCCCGCAGCTGTGCGTGCAAAGTTTTGAGCGCTGGGGCGAGTTGGTCCACTGCAAACGCGAACCGGCCGCGCAAGTCAACAGCAGCGGTTGTGTGATTGAGGCCCAGGGTCAAGACGGTCATAGCAGCGCGATTATAAAATCGACAACCAGTCGCGGGGTTTCATTGTGGAATGTCCCGTGTGTGCGCCATGGGGTGAACCCGGAAATGGTGTGAAGTTTTGATGCAGCGCAAGTTCGGGTTCTCGATTGCCTCCGTCTCCAAAGGCCAGACATGGGTTTTTTCAGTGCGCTGAATCATTTGTTGAATTTATTTTTGCCCGCCGTGGTGCTGGCGCTGCTGGTGCCCACGCTGGCGCGGGTGGTGTGGCGCGCGGAACTCAAAGGCCGCTCCTGGCTTCGTCAGGTGCAGTGGACCGCGCTGGCCAATGCCACGGTGCTGGTGCTCGGCCTGATTCTGGTCGGGCAAGATGGTGCGGTGGCCACGTATGCTGGCCTGGTGCTGGCGTCGGCGCTGGTGGTGTGGTGGACAGGATGGCATTGACATGACCTACAGCGTGAAGGAAATTTTCTACACCTTGCAAGGTGAGGGCACGCATGCCGGTCGCCCGGCGGTGTTTTGCCGCATGGCGGGATGCAATCTGTGGACAGGCCGCGAGGCCGACCGCGCCACTGCCGTCTGTCAGTTCTGCGATACCGATTTCGTCGGCACCGATGGCCTGGGTGGCGGCAAGTTTGACACGGCGCAGGCGCTGGCCGCGCGCATCGGGTCGTTCTGGCCTGATACCGCTGAGGGGGCGAAGGGGCAGCGCTTTGTGGTGATCACGGGTGGAGAGCCTTTGCTGCAGGTGGATACCGCACTGATCGACGCTTTGCATGCGCAAGGGTTCCAGATAGCCGTCGAAACCAACGGCACGATCGCTGCGCCCGAGGGATTGGACTGGATTTGCGTGAGCCCCAAGGCTGGTGCCAGGTTGGTGCAGACGCGCGGCCATGAGCTCAAGGTGGTGATGCCGCAAGCCGGTTTCACCGAAGCCGACTTGCTGGCCTTTGAGCAGATGGATTTTGTGCAGATGCGCGTGCAGGCCATGGACAGCACCCAACCCGAGGCGCGCCGCCAGGCCATGACATGGGCGGTGCAATGGTGCATGGACCACCCGCGCTGGTTGCTCAGCGTGCAGACTCACAAATCATTGGGCATTCGCTGATGCGCTGGGCCGAACGCAGCCGCCAGGCCGTCTGGCACCCCTGCACGCAGATGAAGGTGCACGAGCGCTTTCCGCCGCGCGCCATCGTGGCCGCCGAGGGCCCTTGGCTGATCGACGACCAGGGACACCGCATCCTGGATGCCGTCAGCTCCTGGTGGGTCAACCTGTTCGGCCACAACTTCGGCCCGATTCGCGAGGCCATCACCGACCAGCTGGGCAAGCTCGACCACATCATGCTGGCCGGCCTGACGCACCCGCCGGTGGTGGAACTGTCCGAGCGCCTGGCCAGCTTGACCGGGCTGGGCCACGCGTTTTACGCCAGCGACGGGGCCAGCGCCACCGAGATCGCGCTGAAGATGAGCGCCCACAGCTGGCGCAACCGGGGGCAGCCCGAGAAAAACCAGTTCATCGGCCTGCAAGGCGGCTACCACGGTGAAACCGCCGGGGCCTTGTCCGTCACCGACATCCCGCTGTTTCGCGAGGCCTACGCGCCGCTGCTGCGCCTGAGCGCCACCTTGCCTTCGCCCGACCCGCGCCATGCCGCACCGGGCGTCAGCGCCGAGGCCCACACCCAGGCCGCCATCGACGCGCTGGCCGCCTACCTGGCCGAGCACCACCAGCGCACCGCGGCCCTGATCCTGGAGCCGCTGGTGCAGGGTGCCGCTGGCATGGCCATGTACGCGCCCGACTACCTCGTGGCCGTGCGCGAGCTGTGCGACCGCTACGCCGTGCACTGGATCGCTGACGAGATCGCTGTGGGCTTTGGCCGCACCGGCACGCTGTTTGCGCACCAGCAGGCGCGCCGGGCCGATGGCACCGGGGTGAAGCCCGATTTCATCTGCCTCAGCAAGGGGCTGACCGGCGGCGTGCTGCCCCTGTCGGCGGTGCTGACCACCGATGCGGTCTATGCTGCCTTTTACGATGACCGCACCGCGCACGGCTTCCTGCATTCGCATTCCTACACAGGTAACCCGCTGGCCTGCCGGGCCGCGCTAGCGGTGCTGGACACCTTCGCCGCCCGCGACGCCGAAGGGCGCGATGTGCTGAGCCGCAACCGCCTCGCCGCCGAGCGTTTCACCGCGCTGACGGCACCGCTGCGCGTCCACCCCTGCGTCAAGGCAGCGCGCCACCTGGGCATGATCTGGGCCTGGGACATCGACACCGACGAACCCACCTTTGCTGCCCGCTATCACCGGGCTGCGCTGGAGGCCGGTCTGCTGCTGCGCCCCATCGGCGCGACCTTGTACGTGATGCCGCCCTATGTGTTGACAGAAGACGATCAGCGCGTGCTCGCCGACGGCCTGGTCCGTGTGCTCGACCAGGTGCTCGCCGAGATCGACGCCTTGCCGGCGGCTGTGCCGAATGGCGTGCCGCGCGCCGATGCCTCGCGCATGGCCTGATCCCTGAACGCTCGCCCATGCACACCGCTTACTTCATCACCGGCACCGACACCGGCATTGGCAAGACCCGCACCAGTGGTGCGCTGATCCACGCGCTGCGACAGGCCGGCCTGGCTCGGGTGGTGGGGATGAAGCCCGTGGCCGCAGGCTGCGACTGGGTGGAGGAGCAGGGCGAGGTGCCTGGGCATTGGCTGAACGAGGATGTCGCGGCCATGCGGGATGCATCCAGCTTGCAGGTGCCTGTGGGCTTTGCCAATCCCTACGCCTTGCCGGAGGCGATGTCCCCTCACATTGCCGCTCGTCGGGCTGGCGTGGTGATCGACCTGGACCACATCGAGGCCTGTTTTCATGCGCTGCACCAGCACGCCGACGCTGTGGTGGTCGAAGGTGCGGGCGGCTTCATCGTGCCGCTATGCGAGCCCGACCCCGATCTGGGCGGCGACTGGGTGACCAGCGCCGACCTGGCGCAGCGGCTCAACCTGCCTATCATCCTCACGGTGGGCGTGCGTCTGGGCTGCATCAACCATGCCCTGCTCACGCAGGAAGCCATCCTCGCGCGCGGCCTCAAGCTGGCCGGTTGGGTGGCCAACGAGGTCGATCCTGACATGCCTGAGCGCGCGGCCAACCTGGCCACGCTGAAGGCGCGTTTGCAGGCACCCCTGTTGGCGCACTGGACCTGGGACCCGAACGCCACGCCTGCCGATCTGGCGCGCAGCCTGCGCCTGCCCTGATCCCGAGCGGACAAAAAAACACCCGACGAGGCCTCAGCCAGCGTCGGGTGATCAAATGCTCAACCAGCTTGTGCGCCGTGGTTCAGACGGCGGGGCCGGTCAGGCAAGCACCACACTTTCAAGCGTTCAGTCGTCGTTGCCACCCAGACCGAACAGCATCAGCAGGCTGCTGAACAGGTTGTAGATCGTGACGAACAGGCCCACCGTGGCCATGATGTAGTTGGTTTCGCCACCGTTGACGATGCGGCTGGTCTCGAACAGGATCAGACCGCAAGACAGCAAGACCACCAGACCGGACACGGCCAGGCTCAGGGCAGGCACTTCAAAGAAGATCGCGCCCAGGCCCAAGGCCACCGCCACCAACATGCCGATCATGAGGAACTTGCCCATGAAGCTGAAGTCGCGCTTGGTCGTCAGGGCAATGGCCGACAAGCCCAGGAAGGCCGCCGCCGTGGCAGCCAAGGCATTGGTGATCGTGGCGCTGCCGCCCGGCATGTTCATGACGGCGTTCAAGGTGGGGCCCAGGGTGTAGCCCATGAAGCCGGTCAGGGCGAACACGGCCAGCACACCCTTGCCACTGTTGGCGGTCTTGTTGACCAGGAAGAACAGGCCGTAAAAACCCACCAGGGTCACCAGGATGCCGGGGTGCGGCAGATTCAGCGTCATGGCCACGCCAGCGACCAAGGCGCTGAACGCCAGGGTCAGGCCCAGCAGGGCGTAGGTGTTGCGCAACACGCGCTGGGCGCTGACAGGCGTCACCGTGGTGACGTCGCCTGCGGACGGGAACGAGCGCAGTTCGGATCGGATGTCGTTGGACATGGACAGACTCCTTGCAAGAAACCAGTGGCACCGGAAACGGACCACGACACCCCGCACTGTACGCAGGTCAATGTTTCGCGTAAATTCGGTTTTTTGATGTCAACATGTCGATGAAACCGATATGAACTACAAGCACCTGCTCTATTTCTGGACCGTGGCACGCCTCGGTGGCGTCGTGAAGGCGGGCGAGCACCTGCACGTCACGCCACAGACGATCAGCGGTCAGATCCAGCTGCTGGAGGAGCAGATCGGGCGGCCGCTGTTCCGCAAGAAGGGCCGCAAGCTGGAGATGACCGAAACCGGCCAGCTGGCCTTCAGCTACGCGCAGGACATCTTCAACCTGGGGGCCGAACTGGAGCAGGTGGTGCGCCAGCCCCAGGGGGCTTTGCGCCCGGTTGAGCTGCGCGTGGGCAATGCCGACGCGGTGCCCAAGCTGGTGGTCACCCGCTTGCTGGAGCCGGCCATGATTCAGGCCCAGCCTTTCAAGGTGATCAGCCGTGAGGGCAAGCTCGACAGCCTGCTGGCCGAACTGGCCGTGCACCGCCTCGATCTGGTCTTGTCCGACATTCCCCTGCCGCCCGCCCTGAGCGTGACCGCCTTCAACCACCGCCTGGGCGGCTCCAACGTGGGTTTCTATGCCAGTGCCGCACTGGCGGAGCGCGCCAGCGGCCCGTTCCCGGCCTGTCTGGACGGTCTGCCGCTGCTGGCACCAGGTGCCGATTCGGCCATGGGTGTGCGCCTGACGCAGTGGCTGGGCAAGCACAAGCTGCGCCCGCGCGTGGTGGGCGAGTTTGACGACGGCGCACTGGTGACCGAGCTGGGCAAGCAAGGACACGGGGTGTTCGTGGCCCCCATGGTGCTGGACCAGGAGGTGCGCACGCAGTACGGCGCGCGCCTGCTGGGCGAGGCCACCGACCTGATCGAAGAGTTCTATGTGATCACGGTCGAGCGGCGCATCACCCACCCCGGCGTGGCCGCGATCACCCAGGCGGCGCGTGCAGGTTTGTTTGCAGACTGGAACCGTTGACCCCCGTTCCCAGGGTTAACCTTGGGGGATGACCGCATTGTTTGAACAAGAACTGGCGCAACTGCGCACCGCCCATCTGGCCCGTCAACGTCGCCAGGTGATGCCCCTGAAGCCACCCGCCGACCTGTCTGCCGACGACGAAACCTTGCGTGGCACCCATTACCTGATCGACGGACGGCCTCGGTTGTCTTTTGGCAGCAACGATTACCTGGGCCTGTCCCAGCATCCGGCACTCATCGAGGCGGCACAACAAGGTGCGGCCCGTTACGGCGTGGGGGCCACCGCCTCGCCTCTGGTATGTGGTCACAGTCCGGCCCACGAGGCCTTGGAAGCCGAGCTTGCCGCCTTGGTCGGTTTGCCCCGTGCCTTGTACTTCTATGCGGGCTATGCGGCCAATGTCGGCATCATTCCGGCGCTGGTGGGCAAGGGCGACGCGGTGTTTTCCGATGCACTCAACCACGCCTGCCTGATCGACGGCATTCGCCTGTCGCGGGCCGAATTGCATGTGGTGCCCCATGTGGATCTGGCTGCGCTGGAGCAAGCCTTGCGCGCCAGCACCGCCCGCCGCAAGCTGGTGGTCACCGATGCAGTCTTCAGCATGGATGGCAATGTGGCCGATGTGCCGGCCCTGATGGCCTTGTGCGAGCGCCATGACGCCTGGTTGATGATCGACGACGCCCACGGCTTTGGCGTGCTGGGCGAGTATGGCGAGGGCACCTTGTCATACCACGGTATGGCGGGGCGTGAGGGGGTCGCCCCCGCCTGGCAGGGCCGCATGGACCGACTCATCTACATGGCCACCCTGGGCAAGGCCGCTGGTGTGGCCGGTGCCTTCGTGGCCGGTGAGCCCAGCATGGTCGAGTGGGTGCTGCAAAAAGCGCGCACCTACATGTTCGCCACCGCCACCCCGGCGATGATTGCCGAAGCGCTGCGCGCCAGCGTGCGGGTCATCCAGGCCGAAGGCTGGCGTCGCGATCACCTGCGGGCCTTGCAGGCGCGCCTGCGCGAAGGCATTGCCAAGGCTGGGTTGCCCTGGCATCTGCTGCCCTCCGACACCGCCATCCAGCCCCTGATCATCGGCAGCAACGAAGATGCTCTTGCCGTGATGGCCCGCCTGGATGCGCAAGGCGTCTGGGTGCCGGCCATTCGCCCGCCCACTGTGCCGGCGGGAACGGCCCGTCTGCGGGTGTCGCTCTCGGCCGCGCACACGCTCGACCAGGTGGACCAGTTGTGTCGGGCGCTGGCTCAGGCCGTGGTGTAACCGAACAGCTTCGCGCGGTTCAGACTCAGCATCACCTCGCCGCGTGGCACCGAGGCCATCACCCGAAACTCGACCTTCGCGGTGTCGCGCAGTTTCGAGTCAGGGAACACCCAACCGTCGGCACTGATCAGGCTGTGCACCTGCGGGGTGACAGCCGTCTCGCCCTTGCGCAAGACCACCGCCGTGTCGCCATTGGCCAGCTTGACGAAGCTGCCCGGTGGATACAGCCCCATCTCCTTGATGATGGCGGCGGCATAGGGGTTGTCGGCACCGCCCGCCTTCATGAACAACTCGCGGGCAGCGATGTTGACGGGTTGGGCCACACGTGAAGCACGCGGGCTGATGCGGGCCAGGTACACATCGGCGTAATGCACCATGCAGGCCAGCTGGCTCAGATCGTTGCGGTCCTGCGGCACGTTGCGGCCATCCAGGGTGACGTGATGCTGTGCCACGGTGCACAACCAATCCTGGCACGTCACATTGGCGGCTTCCAGAATCTCGCGGCCGCGCTGGGGGTGCGTGTCAATCTCGGCGCGCTGCTTCGCGGTCAGTGGCGTGGTTTGAAGTGACAGCGTGTTCTGCAGGTCCAGCATGGCGATGTTCATCGTCAGCGAGGCGCGGATCAGCGTGATGCGGTCAGACTCGCTCCACCCCAGGCGTCCGGCGGCCAGACTGGCCACGAAGGCGGTTTGCAGCGAGTGTGCGATGGCGTAGCCGGTTGCCTCGCCGTGCATCATCTCGAAGGTGCCAATCTCCTGGTGTTGCTGCATGGCCCAGTACACCATTCCAGCGAGTTCGCTCAAGTCTTGCGCGAAGCGGGGGTTCTCCTTGTGCTGGCGCAAAAGCATGCCCGTGCGCTTGAGGATGCTGCTCCACAGCGCAAAGGGATCCTTGGGTTTCTCCGACATGGTTGCTTCGTTCCGACTGGACTCAAACTTGATCTGATCCCGGCGCACACTCCGGATGTGGCCGGGAAGCTGGCGCACGTGCCATGGTAACGGCTGCGAGGGGCAGATGGCAGGCCGGGTCCGGGGTCAGACCGTCACGCTGTCACGTTGCCGAAGAGTTTTTCTCGATCAAGGGTCAGCATGATGTTGCCGCGTGGCACCGAGGCGGTGACCTTGAACTCGGCCTGCGCCGTGTTGCGCAGCAGTGAGTCGTGAAAGACCCGACCTTCAGCGCTGATCAGGCTGTGCACCAGGGGTGTGACGGCGGTTTCGCCTTTGCGCACGACCACGGCGGTGTCGCCGTTGGCCAGTTTCACGAAAGTGCCGGGGGGATAAATGCCCATTTCCTTGATGATCGCCGCCGCGTAGATGTTGTTGGCCCCACCGGCCTTCATGAACAACTCACGTGCGGCCACATTCACCGTTTGTGCGACGCGCGTTGCGCGCGGGCTGATGCGGGCGAGATAGACGTCGGCATAGTGCACCATGCAGGCCAGGGGGCTGACGGCGCTGCGGTCTTCGGGCAGATCGCTGCCATCGACCGTGACGTGGTGTTGCTCGACCGTGCGCAGCCAGTCCTGGCAGCTCACCTGGGCGGTCTCCAGCAAGATCCGCCCGCGCTGGGGGTGGGTGTCGATCTCCATGCGCTGCGCAGCTGTCAGCGGGGTGGTTTGGGTGGTCAGCGTGTTTTGCAAATCCAGCATGGCGACGTTCATCGTCAATGCCGCACGGATCAGCGTGAGCCGCTCGCTTTCGCTCCAACCCAGACGATCGGCCGCCAGGTTGGCCACAAAGGCCGTCTGCAGCGAGTGTGAAACGGCGTAGCCATTGGCGTCGCCGTGCATCATCTCGAAGGTGCCCACCTCCTGGTCGGCCTGCATGGCCGCATGCACCTGGCCCGACAGGTCGGTGATGTCCTTGGCAAACTGCGGGTTGCCTTGAAACTGTCTCAGGATGGTGCCGGTGCGCTTGAGGATGTTGTTCCACAGCGAGAACGGGTCTTTGCGTTTCTCAGGGGCGTAGGTGGACTTTTCGACGGCATCGAATTCGTCCTTGTCCACATACACGCCGCGTGCCAGCAGGCTGTCGATCTGCCCTTGGTTGGTCAGCACGAAACCTTGGCCCAACAGGAGCTGCCCAGGTTCGTTGCGCACGTTCCAGGGCAAGGGCAGGTTGAGTTGTATCTGATGGGCGCACAAACGCAGTAGCTGCATGGGGACCGGTCAAAATTGCAAGTTATTGCATATTCGGACAAATCGTTCTGCAATGCAGTCAGGTCCTACCCCACCGGATGGGTCTTGTGTCGAATTCGGCACACTATTCCCGGTTGTCACGGTGGCCACCGGGGCAGCGCCACCGGGGCAACGGCTCAAAGAGCTGGGTTGAGCACCAGTTCAGCGCGCAGCGAATGCGGGTAGGCCTGGGTGATCTGCACGTCGATCAGTTGCCCCACCAGTCGTTCACGCAAGGCCTGCGTCGGACCTGCCGCGAAGTTGACAATGCGGTTGCACTCGGTGCGGCCCATCAATTCGGTGGGATCCTTGCGGCTCGGACCTTCCACCAAAATGCGTTGCGTCTTGCCGACCAGGGCCTCGCTGTAGCGCAGCACATTGGCTTCCAGATAGGCCTGCAAGGTTTGCAGACGCTGCAGCTTGGTCTCGTAGGTGGCGTCGTCCTGCAGCGAGGCCGCGGGCGTGCCAGGGCGGGCGCTATAGATGAAGCTGAACGAGGCGTCGAACTCCAGGTCGGTGGCCAGCTTCATGAGCTTGTCGAAATCTTCATCGGTCTCGCCGGGGAAGCCCACGATGAAGTCGGTGGACAGGCTGATGTCGGGTCGCACGGCGCGCAGCTTGCGAATGGTGCTTTTGTACTCCAGCGCGGTGTAGCCACGCTTCATGGCCGACAGGATGCGGTCCGAGCCGTGCTGCACGGGCAGGTGCACGTGGTTGACGAGCTTGTCGGTCTTGCCATAGACGTCGATCAGGCGCTGGCTGAACTCGTTGGGGTGGCTGGTGGTGAAGCGGATGCGCTCCAGGCCAGGCATCTCGGCCACGTACTCCAGCAGCATCGCAAAGTCAGCGATCTCGGTCGTGTCGCCCATCGCGCCCCGGTAGCCGTTGACGTTCTGGCCCAGCAGCGTGATTTCCTTGACACCCTGGTCCACCAGGTCAGCCACTTCGGTCAGCACATCGTCAAACGGACGTGAAACCTCTTCGCCACGGGTGTAGGGCACGACGCAGTAGCTGCAGTACTTCGAGCAGCCTTCCATGATGGAGACGAAGGCCGAGGCACCTTCCTTGCGCGGAGGCGGCAGATGGTCGAACTTCTCGATTTCAGGGAAGCTGATGTCCACCTGCGGGCGCTGCAAAGCCGCGCGCTGCGCCAGCATGGCGGGCAGGCGGTGCAGGGTCTGCGGGCCGAAAACCACGTCCACATAGGGCGCGCGCGCGATGATGGCCGCGCCTTCCTGGCTGGCCACGCAGCCACCCACGCCGATCATCACGCCTTTGTCTTTGAGGTGCTTGACACGGCCCAGATCGGAGAACACCTTCTCTTGTGCCTTCTCGCGGATCGAGCAGGTGTTGAAGAGGATCAGATCGGCTTCTTCGGGGTTGTCGGTGGGCGTGTAGCCTTCGGCGGCGTGCATGACGTCGGACATCTTGTCCGAGTCATATTCGTTCATCTGGCAACCATAGGTCTTGATATAGACCTTCTTGGTCTCGGGCGCGGTGCTCATGGGTCGGGAGGGGATCAGGGCTTGATCCAGGAGAAATTGATCGGGTCGTAGGTCCAGGTGGCAGCTTCGTTCTGGGTCGAGGGCCAGCGCTTGGCCAGCTCGTCAGGACGCAGAATCCACACGTTGAACAGCAACCCGTATGAATCAACCGTGTAGTTGACCTTGTGCTTCTGCCCAGCCAGTGTGCCGGAGAGTTGCACCATGTTGTGATGATCACGGATGCGGGCACCCGGTGCCAGTCGCATGGGCTGGCCATTGAGCAGCACTTCGGGCGGTTGGCCGAAGGTGACCTCGCCGCGCAGGGAGTTCATCGGCAGATTGCGACTCACCTGGGCGCAAGCCACCAGGGGCAAAGCCAAAGCCACAGTGGCCAGGGCCATCGTAAGACAGCGGGGCATGGTGTAGATCCAGGGGCTGTTGATCAAGCGACGATTTTACCTGCACCCGCCTTGCCTGTGGGGGCTTTTGCGGCACGGATGTTCAGGGACGCGTCAGGGTGTGGCGTTCAACTGCGCCAGTCGCTCTGGCGTGCCCACATCGACCCAAGGCCCGGTGTACAGCTGACCGCTCAGCCGTTGCGCGTCAATGGCCCGCTCCAGACACGGCCGCAACGCCGCCTTCTCACCGGGCTGGATGCCTGCCACCATCTCCGGGCGGTACAGACCAATGGTGGAGTAGGTGTAGGCCGGTGTGCCTGCGGCGGCTAGATCCTTGCGCTGCACGCGCCCCTCCAGCGTGAGGGCAAAGTCGCCCTGCGGCACGTGGGCCGGGTTGGGCACCAGCCACATCCGGCCCCAGTCGGGGCTCTCCACAAAAGCCTGCGCAGCACTCGCCTCAAAACGGAAGCCCGGCACGAACACATCGCCAGCCAGCACCCAGAAGGCCTCGCCCAGCAGCGGCAGAGCCTGGGCCATGCCGCCAGCGGTCTCCAGCGCGCCACCGTGGTCGCGGTCTTCCATCGAGTAACGGATGCGCAGTCCCCAGCGCGAACCATCGCCCAACATGGCCGGGAACTGGTCTTCCAGGTGGGCCGTGTTGATCACCACGTCACGCACTCCGTCACGCGCCAGCGCTTCCAGGTGCCACACGATCAGCGGCTTGCCCTGAACCACCAGCAGCGGCTTGGGCGTGGTGTCGGTGAGCGGGCGCATGCGTTCGCCGCGTCCGGCGGCCAGGATGAGGGCGGGCAGATGGCTCATGGCATCAATCGGCGACGTGGGCAAAGGCCACCACGTGACTCAGATCCAGGCGAATGCCGATGGCCTCACCGATGGCGTGGTCGTGGTGGGAGGGGATGGTTGAAAGCACTTCGGTGCCATCGCTCAGTGCCAGGGTATAGAGAAACTCGGCCCCCTTGAACGCCTTGTGCAGCACCGTGGCTTTCACGGGGCTGGCATCGTCGTGCACGATGTCATCTGGGCGCATCAGCACGTCCACGCGTGTGCCGGGGGCGTGGGTCATCACATCGTCGGTCGCGAACACGGTCTGGTCGCCGGTGCTGTGGCCCACGTCCAGACGCAGGTGGTGCTCATCCACGACCACGGCGGGTACAAAGGCCCCCTGTCCCACAAAATTGGCCACCCGGCGGTTGACCGGCTGGTGGTACAGCCCATAGGCGGTGTCCCATTGCTGCAGGTGGCCATCGGCCATCACGCCGATGACATCGGCCATCGCAAAGGCCTCATGCTGGTCGTGGGTGACGAGCACGGCGGTGGTGTTCGTGGCCTTGAGGATGTCGCGCACCTCGCCCGCCAGGCGCTCGCGCAGCGCCACGTCCAGGTT
>JAGOKC010000004.1:0-44293 GCA_017994835.1 Aquabacterium sp.
CAGGCGTGCATCGGCTCACCTGAAAGACCCCTGCTAGAATCCGCGCTGCTGCGCCCGTAGCTCAATGGATAGAGTACTGCCCTCCGAAGGCAGGGGTTGCTGGTTCGATCCCAGCCGGGCGCACCATGTGAATCAAGCAGTTCCGCCACCTTCAGGGTGGCTTTTTTATTTTCAATGGGGCGCAAATCGACCCACCTGCGGTGGTCGGCGCGAGCGAGTCGCAACGCGCCAGGGAACCCCGTTGCTACAGTACGCCACTGTTCTCCCTTTCCAGAAAGCCGTCGATGTCCGAGCCCATTCGCCTGACCCAATACAGCCACGGAGCCGGTTGTGGCTGCAAGATCAGCCCCAAGGTGCTGGACGTGATTCTGGCGGGCAGCGGGGCGCAGCACCTCGACCCCAAGCTGTGGGTGGGCAACGCCTCGCGTGACGACGCGGCGGTCTATGCGCTGGACGACGAGCGCGGCGTGGTGTCCACCACCGACTTCTTCATGCCCATCGTCGATGATCCGTTCGACTTCGGGCGCATTGCCGCCACCAACGCGATCAGCGACATCTACGCCATGGGCGGCGACCCCTTGATGGCGATTGCCATCCTGGGCTGGCCCGTCAATGTCTTGCCGCCCGAGGTGGCGCGTGAGGTGGTGCGCGGCGGCCGGTCCATCTGCGACGAGGCGGGCATCCCGCTGGCCGGTGGCCACTCCATCGATGCGCCCGAGCCCATTTTTGGCCTGGCGGTGACGGGGGTGGTCGATAAGCGCCACCTCAAGCGCAACGACACGGCCACGGCCGGCTGCCGCCTGTACCTGACCAAGCCGCTGGGCATCGGCATCCTGACCACGGCCGAAAAGAAGGCCAAGCTGCGGACGCAGGATGTGGGCCTGGCGCGCGACTGGATGTGCACACTTAACTGCGCGGGCAGCCGCTTTGGCAAGCTGGCCGGCGTCCAGGCCATGACCGATGTGACGGGCTTTGGCCTGCTGGGGCACTTGGTGGAGATGGCCGATGGCAGCGGGCTCAGCGCCTGGGTTCAGGATGCGGCCGTGCCCCGCTTGCCGGGCGTCGAGCACTATCTGGCCGAGGGCTGTGTGCCGGGCGGAACCGGCCGCAATTTCGACAGCTATGGCGAGAAGGTGGGTGCCATCACCGAAGCGCAAAAGCAGCTCTTGTGTGATCCGCAGACCAGCGGCGGGCTGCTGGTGGCGGTGACGCCAGAGGGGGAAGCCGAGTTCCTCGCGGTGGCGACGCAGCTGGGCATGAACCTCCAGCCGATCGGGCAGTTGACCGCGCGTCAAGCTTTCGCGGTGGAGGTGCGCTGATGGCTGCCAGCACGGCACTCAACCGGGACGACTACCGCGCCATCTTCCTGAACGACGTCCCGATGATGGACGTGCGTGCACCGGTGGAGTTCGCCAAAGGCGCGTTCCCGGGCGTGGTCAATCTGCCGCTGATGAACGATGCCGAGCGTGAGGCCGTGGGTACCTGCTACAAACAGCAAGGTCAGCAGGCGGCGATCGAGCTGGGGCATCGCCTGGTGGCAGGCGATCTCAAGGCCGAGCGCATTGCGGCGTGGGTGCGTTTTGCGCAGGCACATCCGGATGGGTTGCTCTATTGTTTTCGGGGTGGGTTGCGCTCGCAGATCGTGCAGCAGTGGTTGCAAAGCGAAGCGGGCATCTGCTATCCGCGCGTCATCGGTGGTTACAAGGCCCTGCGCTCGTTCCTGATCGAGTCTTTGCAGCAAGAGGTGGCGCAGTCGCGCTTTGTGGTGTTGGGTGGCCTGACGGGCTCGGGCAAGACCGAGTTGCTCAACCAGTTGTCGCACAGCCTGGACCTGGAGGGGTACGCCAACCACCGTGGCTCTGGGTTTGGCAGTCGCCCCACCGGGCAGCCTGGGCAGATTGATTTCGAGAACACCCTGGCCATTGACCTGCTCAAGAAGCGCGCCAGCGGGCACACCTGTTTTGTGCTGGAAGACGAAGGCACCCACATCGGACGTTGTTCGGTGCCGATGGTGCTGCGTCAGATCATGGCGCAGGTGCCGGTGGTGTGGGTGGAGGTGCCGTTTGAAGAGCGCGTGGCCCGCATTGTGAGCGACTACGTGGTGGCCCAGCATGCCGACTTTGTGGCGGTGTCAGGTGAACCACAGGGTGACGTGTCTTTCCGGGAGCACCTGCTGGGCAGCTTGGCGAAGATCGCCCAGCGCCTGGGGGGTGAGCGTCATCAGCGTCTGCACGCCGTCATGCAGGCTGCCCTGGCCGCCCCAGGTGCGGGTGATCTGGCCCTGCACCGTGAATGGATCACGGCGCTGCTCACCGGTTATTACGACCCGATGTATGCCTATCAGCATCACCAGAAAGCCGAGCGCATTGTGTTTGCAGGCAATGCGGCCGATGTGCTGGCCTATCTGCGTACCGTGCGCTGATGTCGGGGCCGTGCAGGCCCCGCGCAAGCTTTAGCCTGGCAGGGCCGGATAGGTGTGCCGCACGGTTTCGGCAACCGTGTAGCTGCGCCCACCGATGGTGTCAACAAAGACCCAGTCCCCGATGACGGTGCTGGGGGTGAAGGTCATTTTGAGGTAACCCCGGCGTGAGGGGTCCATCCACTTCAGGTCATCGACCACATTTTCAAAGATGAGCTTGACCTGCGCAGGCGGAATGGCCGCCAGGTACTCTTCCAGACCGGGTGAGCTGACGCTGGCGGTGGCGAACTCGGCACCCACTTGTGTGCCGGTCAAGGCGCTGTTGACGTAGCCGGCCAGTTTCAGGTCCGAGTGCCAGGCGTTGTGGGTGTCGCCGGCCAGGGTGATGAGCTGCTTGCCCAGCGCGTAAGCGGTCATCAGCAGCGTTTCGCGGGCGGCCAGGTAGCCGTCCCAGGCGTCGAGGTTGTAGCCCAGCTTGGGCTGCTCCAACAGGTCGTTCTGCTCCGGGGTGCGCGACCCTTCCGGGGTGGCCTTGGCCGTCAGGTAGGCCGTCACGGCAGCTGCAGCGGCGTTCACGTCACCGCTTTCCAGGGTGCTCAGCACCGACACCGGAAACGCCATGTTGCCCATCAACACCTGTTGCCCCAGCACCTGCCAGGTGGCCGTCGAAGCCTGCATCTGCGCCTGCAGCCACGCCATTTGGGTGCTGCCCAGCATCTGGCGCGTGGGGGAGGTCAGGGTGGCCTGGGCTGTGGCTTGCGTTGCGGGGTTGAGCAGTTCGGCAAAGCTCACCTGCTTGTCGCGGCCGATCAGGCGCGTGTCGAGCATGTGCAGGCTGAGCAACTGGCCAAACTGGAAGCTGCGGTAGATGACGTTGACATCCGACCCCGTGCGAATCGGCATCCACTCGTGATAGGCCTGCAGCGCTGCTTGTTTGCGTGCCGCAAAGCTGCCTTCGGTGGCAGGGTCGTGGTTGTCTGCACCGTCCTTGTAGGCGTCGTTGGCGACTTCGTGGTCGTCCCACACGGCGATCATGGGCATGCGGGCATGCAAGGTCTTGCTGTCCGGGTCGGACTTGTATTGCGCGTGGCGTGTCCGGTAGTGGCTCAACAGCGTGAGTTCTTCAGACGGTTGCGAGACCCGGCCCAAAGCGCTGGCATTGGCCGAGGCGTAAGCGGGGCTACCGTCGGCATTGGTGGCACCATATTCGTAGATGTAGTCGCCCAGGTGGATGGCAAACTGCGCGTCCGAGCGGGCTGCCGCGGCATAGACATTGAAAAAGCCTGCAGGGTAGTTGGCGCATGAGAACACCGCCAGCTTGACTTCGCTGACGTTGCCCGTGGGCAAGGTGCGCGTACGGCCCACCGGCGAGGCATTGCGGCCTTGGCGGAAGCGGTAGTAGTAAACCCTGTTGGCCGAGAGGCCGGTGGCATCGACTTTCACGGTGAAGTCGGTGCTGGCGCTGGCCTGCGTCAAGCCTTGACGCACGATCTGGGTGAAGGCGTTGTCGGTGGCGATCTCCCAGGTCAGGATCACGGCATCGTCACGATCAGGATAGCGTGCGTGCGTCCACAGGATGACCCGATCAGCCAACGGGTCGCCGCTGGCCACGCCGTAGTCGAAGGCAGCGGGAGGGTTGCCACCGCCACAAGCCGACAGGGTCAGACCGGTGCTGCCCGCGGCCGACAGGGCCGCCAGTTTGATGACGAAATCGCGACGTGAAGACGAGTGAGACATGGGCGAGCCTGTCAAGACGAAGAAACACAGTTTGCCCGTTCGGCATGACGACGCCGTGACGGGGGCCGATTGAGGTCTAATGGGAGTTCGAGGACAATTTTCACCATGACGGCCCATTTGCCCACATCTGCTGCGCCTGCTGAAGACGAAGCCCATCTGACGCTGGATTATCTCTTGCGTCGCATGCGCTTCAAGAGCGACTTTCCTGCGCTGTCCACCTCGGTCACGCGCATCCAGTCCTTGTCTCATTCGGAAAGCCACACCCTGCACTCCTTGTGCGACGAGATCCTCAAGGATGTGGCGTTGACGCAAAAGCTGTTGCGGGTGGTCAACACGGCCCACTATCGGCGCTCTGGCACCGATCCCATCAGCACCATCTCCCGCGCCGTCAGCCTCATTGGCATGGCCGGGGTGCGCAATCTGGCGCTGTCGCTGATGCTGCTGGAGCACATGGAAGACAAGGTCCATGCACAGCAGTTGAAGGTGGAGTTTTTGCGCACCGTGATGGCGGGCACCCTGGCCAGCGAGTTGTCGCATCAACCGCGTGAGTCCGAAGAGGCCTTTCTGGGTGCGCTGTTTCGCAACCTCGGGCGCTTGCTGGTGGCGTTTTACCTGCCCGAAGATGCCGAGCAGATCCGGGTGCTGACCACCGTCAGTCCCGAGCACCCTGAGCCCATGAGTGACGCGCAGGCGTCCCAGAAGGTGCTGGGGGTCAGCCACGAGCAACTGGCAGGACACATCGGCAAAAGCTGGGGCTTGCCGGACACCTTGCTGGCCTGCATGCGCACGCCAGAGGGCAAGGTACCCACGCGTTCGCTGGCTGCGCGCCCTGAGCGTTTGTGGTGGTTGGCAAGCCTGGCCAACGATGCGGCGCAAACCATGCTCCAGACCGATCCGGCCCAGCTTGGCGATGCCTTGACGGCGTTGGCCAACACGTATGCGAAGCCGCTGGATGTGACCTCGGGTGAGGTCACGCAGGCGGCCAGCCGGGCACGCAAGCGCCTCACCGAACTGACCCAGGCGATCAACCTGCATGTGCCTGCCCACTCGCCGGGGGAGCGCCTGCTGGAGACCTTCTACGTCGATGCCCCCAACAGTGGGCAAGGCGAGGGCCCCAGCCCCGAGGCGCTGGGCCTGTGTGATGACAGTGGCACCCTGGCCCCAGATTTGCCACCACCGGCCATTGATTCGGCCAGCATCCTGACCAACGGCATTCAGGACATCACCAACTCGCTGGTGGAAACCTTCCGCCTCAACGACGTGCTGCAGATGATTCTGGAGACGATGCTGCGCGCGCTCAATTGCCGCCGCGTGGTGTTCTGTCTGCGTGATGCGCGCACCGGTCAGCTCACCGGCCGACTCGGGCTGGGGGAGGGGGCCGATGTGGTCAGCGGTCTGTTCAAGGTGCCGTTGGTGCTGCGACCCGGCGAGAACGCCGACCTGTTTGCAGCGGTGTGTCTCAAACAGGTGGACACCCTCATTGCCGATGCCAGCGCACCCAACATCGTCACCCGCTTGCCGGTCTGGTTCCGCGACCGCGTGCAGGCTCCCACCTTCTTGTTGCTGCCGCTGGTGATGAAGCGTGCCGGACAGCCCGACATGGTGCTGGGGCTCATCTACGCCGACAAGGGGCAGGCCGACAGTCTGCAGATCAGCGAGCGTGAGCTGTCCTTGCTGCGCACCCTGCGCAACCAGGCTGTGATGGCCTTCAGGCAGGCCGCCAGCAGCTGAGGGCTGCCAGGTTCAGCAGGCACCGTCTGTTTGCTGCTTGCGCCATTGACCGGGCGGCAGTCCGGTCCACCGTTTGAATGCCTGCGAAAACGACGATTGATCGCTGAAACCCAGGCGGGTGGCCAACTCGTCGAGCGACAGCGACGCATCGCGCAAGCCTTCGCTGGCCAACTGCTGCAGCGCCATGGCCTGCAGTTCCCGAAAGCTCACCCCTTCATCCTGCAGCCGGCGTTTGAGGGTGCGCTCGCTGGTGTAGAGCAGTTGCGCCATCCGGGCGAGGTCCGGCAAGGTTTGCCCCTGGGCTGACAGCAGGTGCGCACGCACCAGCTCGGCCGTGCCATAGCGGGTGCGGCGCTTTTCGACCAGGGTGGCGCACAGTTGCTCGCACATCGACGCGGTCAGCGGGTTGGCATTGGGCAGTGCGTGCGTGAGGTGGTCGGCGTGCAGATGCAGGGCGTGCACGTCGGCATCAAAGCTGCATGCGTGGCCCAGCCAATGCAGCGGCAGGTGTTGCAGCACCTCTGCGCTGGGCGCGGGGGCCATGATCTGGCTGCGTGTGAGGTGAACGTCGGGGCCGGTCAGATCGGCGATCAACCGCGACGCTGCAGCCAGGTCGCGCAAGGCCAGGAAGGAGCGCACCGGCTCATCGACATCCGGGGGGGCAAACTGCAAGACGATGTGTCCGTCTTGAAAGCTGGTCGTGATCTGGGTGAAGGCGTAGGTCAGCGGCATGAAGCGCATGGCCAGGTTCAGGGCGTCACCCACGGTGGCGCTGCTGATGAGCCCGTAACCCCAGATGCCGTAGGTGGTGAAGCCATAGCGGAACCCCACCTCCAGCCCCAGCATGGGCGGGTTCTTGAGGGCGCGGATCAGGTTGGCCACCACCTGCAACTCCTGCGCTGCCTGCAACTCGGTATGGGGGTCTTGCAGCTGCGCCTTCACCAGTCCGGTGTGGCGCAGCAAGGTGCCCGCGCCAATGCCGCGTTGCTCGCCGTAATCGACCAGCAAGCGCACGCTCGACGGGTCGCGAATGAAGTGCCATGGCCGCACGGTGTTTTCCCTTGGTGTGCCCATATTCGGGCCAGATGGCCTGAATCATAAAAAAATCGACCTCATCCAACATTGGCGAATGCCCTGCCATTGCAGATCATCAGGCCGTTGTGCAAGCCTGTTCACCGTTGAGGGAAGTTTTCATGTCTTGGGATGCAGCAGATGTCAGGATGATCATCGACGAGGTCGGGCGGTGGCGTGCGCGTGCGCTCGACCCTCAGGTGTCGAACTGGGCGCAGTGCATGACCGCCCCAGTGCTGTCGGGGCTGATGGCGCAGCTGACCGAAATTGGGGTGCTGTCCGAGGAGATGGGTCTGGACCCTGACGTGCCGGGTCTGTGGCGTGATCTGACCGATCCCCAGGCCATCGCCCTGGGCACCGGGATCCTGAGCGAGTTGGGGCAGGGCAACGCCGCGCTGGCGCTGGCCTGCCACCGGCGTGCGCTGGCCCAATGGTTGCTGAACCAGATGCCCGAGCCCTTGGGGGCGGTCCTGCTGCCTGAGGGTGCAACGCTGGCGCTGGTGCTCACCGGGCACCACGGTTTGGCCCAGCACAGCCTGGGTCGCTGGTTGTCAGGTGCGGCGCTGCAGCCCGATGACACCGCCCTCTTGTCTGACTGGCTGGACCGTGACACCCATGACACCCAGCTCTGGAGCCCACACGGCTGGCAGCAGCTGGTGTGGCCTGTCTGGCGCGCGGGCACGGTGCAATGGGCGTGCTTGCTGCGCTCCGACCTGATCGTGCAGACCGGGGTGGCCCCTTATGGTCTGCAGGAGTTGCACACCGCACGGGTGCAGGCGCGCTCTGCCGCTGCGGGCTGGGTTTCCGACCTGCCGGCAGAGGCTTCGCGGCACCTGTATGCGCAGGTGCTCAAGCTCGACATGATCGGGCTCATCGCCATCGGTTTGGGCGTGCTGCGCTCGGGTCGTCGTCTCGCACGCGACTTTGCACACCTGCGCCGACAAGGGGGCGATGTGATCGTGCGGCATCCTGCCGTCCAGGCCATGCTCAGCGACCTCACGGCCACCGAGCACACGGTTGATGGCTTGCTGCAATCGCTGCACCAGCCCTTGGCGGCGGTGTCCCTGGCCCGTGTGGTGTCTGCGCGTCTGCACACGGCCGACCTGCTGGTGCACGCCAACCATCAGGCCATTCAGGTGCATGGCGGGGTCGGCTACATGCGTGATGTGGGCCCGGAAAAACTCGTGCGGGATCAAACCATGTTGCGTCTGGCCACAGGGGGCACGCGTGCGCTGCCCTTGCTGCTGCACGGACTTCAGGAGGTGGCATCGTGAAACAGACATCCCATTGCATCGACGGGCATCTGCCACTGCGCGATCCCCTCTCACCCCGCTGGCAGTACGACGCCCTGCCGGTGTGGACCCGCTGGGTGGCCAGCTACCCGCAATCCGATCTGTGGCTGAGCGACACCCGACAGTTGCCCGCGCCCCTGGCCGCCTTGCGCCGCCGCGCACGTCAGTTTGCCGACGCACACATCGCACCCGTGTCGGCCGAACTGGACCTGGCACCGCATCTGCCCGCAGGGGGTGTGCACCCCCAGGCGTGGCAGTTGTTGCAGCGCGCCGGGCGTGAGGGGTGGCTGAGCCATCTGCTGCCGCCACCGTTCGGCTCCATGTCCCTGACCGCCGTCATGCACCCGCTGATCTGGCAGTGTTGCCTGGTGGTCGAAGAGTTCTCGCGTGCCTGCGGGGGCTTGATGCTGCTGCTGTCGGCGCACCACCTGGGCACCATGCCCATCATTCTGTCGGGGCAGGTGGGCAAGATGGTCAAGTACCTGCGCCCCGTGTACCGCGACTGCCTGGCTGGCGACCCCCACCTCATGGCCTTTGCCATCACCGAGCCTGCCGGCGGCTCCGATGTTGAAGACGGCCACGGTGCCCAGCACTACAAACCTGGCGTTGTGGCTCGTTCGGTCGATGGTGGCTGGTTGCTCAACGGGCGCAAGTGCTTCATCAGTGGGGGCGACCTGGCCCGTTCGCTGACCGTGTTTGCGGCCCTGCAAGGCGAGGGCATGGCCTCGTGGACCTGTTTCAGGGTGGATGCGCGCGCGCCTGGTTTCAAAGTGATGCGCACCGAGCTGAAGATGGGCATGCGCGCCTCAGGTGCGGCCGAGCTGGAGTTCACGGACGTGTTTGTGCCTCACGATGCGGTCATTGGTGAGCTGCGTCAGGGCTGGGCCTTGAACCGCGCCACGCTGAATGCCTCGCGCATGCCCGTGGCCTCGATGGGCGTGGGTCTGGCGCGCGCCGCCACCGAACAGGCCCTGGCCTTCGCACGCCGTTACCAACTTGGCGGCAAACCCCTGATCCACTATCAGGACGTGCAACTGCACTTGGCCACCATGGTCGCCGAAACCCGCGCCTTGCGCAGCATGGTCTGGCAAGAGGCCCGACACGCCTGGCGACCCCGGCAACTGCAGGCCTCGGCGTGCAAGTTCCATGCAACCGACCGGGCGCAGCTGGTCTGCGAAATGGCGCTCGATTTGCTGGGCGACCACGGCAGCGCACACGAAGCGGGCATCGAACGCATCCTGCGCGACGTGCGCCTGACCCGCATCTTTGAAGGCACCAACCAGATCAACCGCCTCTCCCTCATCGAGGACTGGCAGCCGCAATTGCTGGCGCACGATCAACCTGCAGGAGTCTGACATGTCCCCTTCCCCCTGGGATCGCGATCCCTTCTTTCAGTACCCGTTGACCCGCTGCCAGACCAGTGCAGGCGAGATCGACATGCCCATCCTGTACTACGACTGCTCCATTGCCATGGCGCTGTTCATGGTTGATGTGGACCGGGCTGCCGCCCTGGTGCGCGATCCGGGCCTGCAGGTGCTGCGCGTTGCGGGGGGCAAGACCCTGGTGGGCGTCGCCTTCTATGAATACCGCCAGACGGCCATTGGTGCCTACAACGAAGTGGGCGTGGCCATTGCCGTGGCCCCCACTGGCGTGCGCGTGCCCGCCTTGCCGCTGCTGTCGTACGTGAAGGCGCTCGACCGCAACCCGCTCGGTTTTCACATTGTTGACCTGCCCGTCACCACCGAGGCGGCCTGCGCAGCGGGCCGTGAGGTGTGGAGCTACCCCAAGTTCGTGACCCCCATTGCCTTCCAGCGGCACGGCCGCGAGTTCAAGGGGGTGGTCACCGACCCGGATGACCGCAGCGACCTGGTGCGCGTGGCAGGCCGGGCCGGCCTCGGCGTGCGCGGTCCTTTGCTGGATCTGGTGCTCTACTCGCGCCACCAGGGGCAACTGCTGCGCACCGTGGTGCAGACGCGTGGCGGTGCCGTGCTGTATCTGCCGGGCAGCATGCGATTGCAGTTGTCGGCCACCTCACGCCATCCCATGACGGAGCGACTGCGCCAACTCGGGCTGGACGGGGCGCGCCCGGTCTGCGTGAGCATGAGTGACCGACTGCAACTGCGCCTCAACGCGGGCGCGCCCATCCCGACATCAAGCTGAGCGGCATCAACCCCAGCGGTGCGCAGCGTCGATAATCGGCGTCATGTTCCGCATCGTCCTCGTCGAACCCGAAATCCCGCCCAACACGGGCAACGTCATCCGTCTGGCCGCCAACACCGGCTGCGAGCTGCACCTGATCGAGCCCCTGGGCTTTTCGATGGACGACAAGCTGCTGCGCCGCGCCGGGCTGGACTATCACGAGTACGCCCCGGTGCGTCGCCATGCCAACTGGCAGGCGTTCATTGAGGCCATGCAGCCGGACCCCAGCCGCATGTTCGCCTTCACCACGCGTGGCAGCCGCCCTTTTGGCGAGGTGGCCTGGCAGAGCGGCGACTGGTTTGTGTTCGGTTGCGAAACCCGCGGGCTTGATCCGGCCTTGCGCGAGGGCTTCCCGCTGGCGCAACGCGTGCGCCTGCCGATGCGCCCGGAGCAGCGCAGCCTGAATTTGAGCAATGCCGTGGCCGTGGCCGTGTTCGAAGCCTGGCGGCAAAACGGCTACGCGGGCAGCGTCTGAGTTGGCCCGCGTGGTCTTGGCATCTGCTTAGAAAGCGCTGCCTTCGGCCTTGGCCTCACGGCCCATCAAAGCGCCCACAGCTTGCGCCGGGCTGAGGCGGTCGTCCAGCACAGCCACCACCGCTTCGGTGATGGGCATGGACACGCCCAGCGCTTGCGCACGCTGCCACACCGTGGCGGCGCTGTACACCCCTTCGGCCACATGCCCCAGGTCGTGCAGGATTTGCGCGAGCTTTTTGCCCGAGGCCAGTTGCAACCCCACCGTGCGGTTGCGCGACAGATTGCCCGTGGCCGTCAGGACCAGATCCCCCAGGCCCGACAGCCCCATGAAGGTGTCGGCGCGGGCGCCCAGGGCCACGCCCAGGCGGGTCATCTCGGCCAGCCCCCGCGTGATCAGCGCGGCGCGGGCATTCAACCCCAGTGACATGCCATCGGCAATGCCAGTGGCAATCGCCAGCACGTTCTTCACCGCGCCACCCACCTCCACACCGATCGGGTCGGTCGAGGTGTACACACGCAGACTGTCGGAGTGGAAGGCCGTCACGGCCTGCTCAGCCAGGGCGGTGTCGCTGCTGGCCGCCACCAGGGCGGTGGGTTGACCCAGTGCCACCTCGTGGGCAAAGCTCGGGCCCGACAGCACACCATTGCGGGCGTTCGGGCGCAACGCTTCGGCAATTTCGTGACCGAGGCGGCCGCTGCCCTTTTCAAAGCCCTTGCACAGCCACAGCGCGGCGGCATCGTCGGGCAGGCTTTGCAGCATGCTGCCCAGTGCTGCCATCGGCGTACCGATGATGATCAGCCCGTCGGGGCCGCGTGCGTGCGCCACGGCCTCTTGCAGGTCATGGGTCAGGCGCAAGGCCTCAGGAAACGGTGCGTCGGGCAGGTAGCGGGTGTTGCACCGCGCCGCCTGCATGTCGGCGACCTGCGCTGCGTCGCGCGCCCACAGCAGCACCTCCGGGTGGTGCCGCGCGGCGCTGATGGCCAGCGCTGTGCCCCATGCGCCCGCACCCAGAATGGCGAGCCGGGTACCCATTCCTTCAGGCGTGACCGGCGGCAGCAGCTTGCTGCAACTGGGCTTCGTACATGGCCTGGAAGTTCACTTCGGTCAGGTGCACGGGCGGGAAGCCGGTGCGGTTGATGACGTCGGCCACGGTGGCGCGCAGGTAGGGGTACACGATCTGCGGGCAGGCGATGGCGATGATCGGCTGCATCTGGTCTTCCGGCACGTTGCGGATCTCGAACAGACCGGCTTGCTTGGCCTCGACCAGGAACAGGGTCTTGTCATTGACCTTGGTGGTCACGGTGGCGGTCACGGCCACTTCGTAGAGCCCGTCTTGCACCGGTTCGGCATGCAGGTTCAGCTGCACGTCCACCTGAGGTTGACCTTGTTCCAGCAGAACCTGGGGTGCATTGGGCATCTCCAGGGACAGATCCTTCAGATAGATGCGCTGAATGCTGAACGAAGGTTGGTTGGCTTGGTCGCTCATGAGAAATCCTTTGTGTACGGGTGGTCAATCCAGGGCGCTGCGCATGGCGAAACAAGTTCTGGCCAGACAGGCGATCGCAGAGGATTATGAACCAGCCCGATGGCACGTACCGCAGCATCCAGGCCCGTGTGCACCCGGAAGTCGTGGTGCAGCCCCCAAACAGGCGGGTCGGGTGTGCGGCCACGCCAGCCTGACCGATCAGACCTGGTTGAGCAGTGGCAGCAACCCGCCTTGCTGGTCCAGGGCCATCAGGTCATCGCAGCCACCCACATGGGTCGCGCCGATGAAAATTTGCGGCACGGTGCGGCGGCCCGTCAGGCTCATCATTTGGTCGCGCTGGGCGGGGTCCATGTCGATGCGGATTTCTTCGATGGCCTCGACCCCACGCTGCTTGAGCAGCATCTTGGCCCGCTGGCAGTAGGGGCAGACCTGGGTGGTGTACATCTTGACGGCTTGCATGGTCGGGGGGTCCGTTCGGGGCAAAAAAAATGGAACAGCAGAGGGATTGTCTCCGCTGTTCCAAGTCCGTCTGATCTGTGTGGAGATCGGCGCGGGGTTCAGGCCTTGTCAATGGGCAACTGCGCTTCGCGCCAGGCCTTCAGACCACCGGCGAGCGACTGGGCGTTTTCATGACCCAGCTTGTGCAACTCGGCCACAGCACGTGCCGAGCGGCTGCCCGACGCACACACCACCACCAGGGGAATGGCCTTGTTGGAAGGCAACCCCTTGCCTTGCCCCAGTTGCCCCAAGGGGATGTTTTTGGCACCCGTCACATGGGCGGCCGCGAACTCGGCGGGCTCGCACACGTCGATCACCTGGGCCTTTTGCTTGTTGATGAGCTGGACAGCCTGGGCCGGGGTGAGGCCGCCGCCCACACCGCCCGACTTGACCTGCTGCCACAGCAGCATGCCGCCCGATGCGGCTGCAGCCACCATCCAGTACCAGTTGTCGGTGATGAAGCTCGAAGAATTCATGCAAGTGCTCTCTCGTATGCCCGCGATCAGGAAGCCACGGGTCGGGGGATTATAAAATCGCTGGTTGCCCGGCTGGTCTCGACTGGCCCACTTTCACCTCGATGGGATCGCACGTCATGTACAAACTCGTCCTGATTCGCCACGGCGAATCCACCTGGAACCTCGAAAACCGCTTCACTGGCTGGGTCGATGTCGATCTGACGCCCACCGGCGTGTCGCAGGCCATGTCGGCAGGTCAGCTGCTCAAGGCCGAGGGCTACGAGTTCGACATCGCCTACACCTCGGTGCTCAAGCGTGCCATCCACACCCTGAACTACTGCCTCGACGAGATGGACCGCATCTGGTTGCCGGTGGTCAAGAGCTGGCACCTCAACGAGCGCCACTACGGTGGCCTGCAGGGCCTGAACAAGGCCGAAACGGCCCAGAAGCACGGTGACGCGCAGGTGCTGGTGTGGCGTCGCAGCTATGACACCCCGCCGCCTGCCCTGGATGCCAACGACCCGATGGGCCAGCGCCAGGACCTGCGCTACGCCGGTCTGCCGGTCGATCAAGTCCCGCTGACCGAGTGCCTCAAGGACACCGTGGCCCGCGTGCTCCCGTACTGGAACGAAGAGATCGCCCCGACCATCAAGGCGGGCAAGCGCGTCGTCATCGCCGCCCACGGCAACTCGATCCGCGCCCTGGTCAAGTACCTGGACAACATCAGCGATGACGACATCGTGGGTTTGAACATCCCCAACGGCATCCCCCTGGTGTACGAGCTGGACGCCGACCTCAAGCCCATCAAGCGCTACTACCTGGGCGATGCCGAAGCCGCAGCCAAGGCAGCCGCCGCGGTGGCCACGCAAGGCAAGGCCTGATCAGGCGGTGAAGGTCAGCCTCACTCGGCTGACCAGATCAAAGGACAGTGGTCGGAGAGTTGTCGGCCCCGGTCCTGAGGGTCATACGGCAGGCGCGTCATCCGCAAGGTGGCGCGCCTGTTCTCATGGCGGGCTTTCAGGCCGTCACTGAGCAGGATGTCGTCGATGTAGCGGCTGTGGCGGTCGTCGGCATCGCAGGGCCAATAGCGCTCGCCGGCGGTGGCGCGGTGCAGCACGGCGCCCCGGGGCTGGTCGTCGCTCCAGGCGGGCAGCAGGTTCAGCGGGGCGGCCTCATCGGGTCCGGCCGAGCGGCGTTCGTCCTGGTCCAGGTGGCGGTTGAAATCCCCCAGGATGGCAAAGGCTACGCCGTCGCGCACACGCTGATCGATCCAGGCTTCCACCACCGGGGCCTGGCGTTGCAAGCCGCGACAGGGGCTGAAGGCGCGGTCCAGGTCGCCCCGAAAGCAACCGCTTTTCAGGTGCACATTGAGCAGGCGCACTTCCCTGGCGGTGCCCGGGTAGAGCGTGAGGTCGGCACCCGCGCGGGAGCCGCCGTCCACATCCAGGTCGCTCAGCTCGCCGTTGCAGCGGTAGGGCACCCCCTCGCGGATGGCAAAGCCGACTTTTTGCGGATGCGCGCGGCGCTCGAAGCAGTCCAGCTTCCAGCCCTGGCGAAACACCTGCCGGGCGGCGTCGGGGCCGTCCACCTCTTGCAAGGCCACCACGTCCACGCGGCGTGGGGTGTGCAGGGCCTGCGCCGTGCGCGCCAGGGCATCCAGGTCGGCGGTGGTGCGCGCTGGCGGCGGAGTGCGGCCCGGCGTGCAGGGCAGGGCCCGCTCATGGCTGCGCGGTTGCTGGCGCTGGCAGCGGGCACTCAGTTCAGCCTGGGTGGCGGGTGTCATCAGCCATTCCAGGTTCCAGGTGGCCAGGCTCAGGCTGGTGTTCGTGCTCGCTTTGCGGCCGCCGTCAAACCAGCCCGCGTGCGCTGACCATGCCGCCACAGCCGCCAGGCTCAGCGCAGCGATCCAGCGGCGGGCATGAGTGCCGCGTGTGCGATGCACCTTGATGGCTCAGACTCAGACGCCCAGCGTGGCGCGGTCGAGCGTGTAGTTCTGCGGGCCGGCCACGGCGATCTTGATGGCGCCAATGCGGTTGGCCAGTGCCACCGACTTGACCAGGTCCCAGCCTTGCGACAGACCGAACAGCAGGCCGCCACGGAAGGCATCGCCACAGCCGGTGGGGTCCACCACCGCCTCGGCCTTCACGCCGGGCACATGGGTGACTTCGCCTTGCACGTACACATTGCAGCCCTCGGCACCCAGGGTCTCGATCAGGCCGCGCAGGTGACCGCGCGACAGCTCGGCGAGGCTTTGACCGGTGCGTTCGGCCAGCATCTTGCCTTCGTAGTCGTTGACGGCCACCCAGCTCGCCTGGCTGACGAAGCGCTGGAGCTCTTCCCCATTGAACATGGGCAGACCCTGACCCGGGTCGAAGACGAAGGGGATGCCTGCGGCCTGCAGCTGCTCGGCGTGCTGGATCATGGCGTCGCGGCCATCCGGGGCCACGATGGCCAGTTGGACGCGCGGGTCGGTTTCGATGTGCTGGATGTGGGCCTGACCCATCGCGCCAGGGTGGAAGGCCGTGATCTGGTTGTTGTCCTGGTCGGTGATGATGATGGCCTGGGCGGTGTAGTCATCGTCCACCGTGCGCACGTGCTGCAGGCTGATGCCCAGGTTCTCCAGATGGTTGCGGTAGAGCACGCCATCCTTGCCCAGTGTGGCCATGATCAGTGGGTCGCCACCGAGTTGCTGCAGGCTGTAGGCGATGTTGCCTGCGCAGCCCCCGAACTCCTTGCGCATCGAGGGCACGAGGAAAGACACGTTCAGGATGTGCACCTGATCAGGCAGGATCTGCTGCGCGAAACGACCGGGGAAGGTCGTGATGGTGTCGAAGGCCAGGGAGCCGCAGATCAGGACGGACATGGTGAGTCTCGGGTAAGGGAATCAGGGGTAGAACAGCTCGGCGGTGTAGCCGGCAGGCTGCAAAGTCGGGGCGCGCAGTTGCCACACCAGGGTGGTGCTGCTTTGCGGCGGCACGGCCACAGGGCGCGGGGCAAACTGCTTTTGAACCTCGCTGCCATCGTGCCACTGCGCATCGGCGGGTGCGAAACTGCGGCGCGCCACCACCGCACCTGAAATGTCGGTCAGGGTCAGGTCCACATGGGGCCAGGCCACGGCGATGTTGGCACGGTTGTGAACCACCACGGTCAGACGGTAGTGGTGCGGACCGGCGGAACTGGCGCGCAACAGGGTGGCACTGTCCACCTGCAGATCGTCGATGCGAAGGGGCGGCTGCAGCGTGCATTGCACCATCTCGCACCACTGTGTCAGGGCGGGGCGCAAGACCGGGTACTGCGCCGCCAGGGCATCCCGGAACTGGTGCGCCACCTGCACGCCCAGCGAAATCATCAACGCCAGGGTCAGACCCGTGAGCACACCGCGCACCGAGGGACGACGCCAGAAGGCCTGCCGCTGTGCGCGGCGAATGAAATCAGGGGTCGGAGCGGCGACCAGCGTCTTCTTGCTGGATGCGGTCCGCTTGGTTGGCGCAGCAGGCTTGGCGGGTGCGGTGGGTGCAGCGGTTGCAGCGGGTGAAGGCGTGGGCGCGGTTGAATTTCTGAGGAGTGCCTCTGGCTCGACCGAAGCTGCAGTGAAACGGGGGGCATGACGGTCTTCGGCGACGGGCACACTCGAGACGTCGGCATCGGCATCCCGCCAGGCATCGGTCGGGAACTCCGCATCGGCAAACTCCGGGCCACGGGTGCGGCGGTGCTGAGCCGGGCGCTCCCGATGCGATGGCATCAGATAGCGCGAGTCCAGCGCATCGGCCTCGTCGGTGCTCGGCAGATCGTCCACAGGCACGGGTGGCGGTGCCAGGGGCGACGCGGCGGATGTTGATCGCCGTGGCGGCTCGGTGAACGTGGGTACCGCAGGCGCTGGTGCGGTGGGCGGTGGAGTTGGGGGTGCGCGCCGCGCCAGGTTCATTTCCTCGGCTGGCAGGCGCGTGTCGAGTTCGAAGTCGGTGGCGCTGCGCACGGGCCGGGGCGGCTCGGGTGGCATCGCATCTTCGGTGAGACGGGTCTGTGAGGGTGTCGCGGTTGGCGCGAACACCGGGACAGTCGTCACGGGCTCATGAACCGGGGCGGGCTGTGGCGGTGGCGTGCGACGCGGTGGCGGTGCCTCGCTCTCCATGTCGAACAAGGTCGGCAAGGCATTGAAGACCTCCTGACAACGGCCGCAACGCACCCAGCCTTCCGAGACCTTCAATTGGTCTTCCACGATCTTGAAGATCGTGCCGCAGTGGATGCATCGGGTCGCCAGGCTCATAAGGCCGTTTATGCCATTGATTTGGCTGGTTTTTGCGCCGTCATGAGGATCCACCCCTCTTCAGCGTTGGCGACCTGCAACTGCAGGCCCACTTCCGCGTAGGCGTCCTTCAACTCTTGCTCCTGGCGCGCCAGGATGCCGGCGAGCACCAGATGGCCGCCTGGGGCCACATGACCGGCCAGCAGCGGCGACAGCATCTTCAGCGGCGTGGCCAGGATGTTGGCCAGCACCACCGGGTAGGTGGCCTGGGCTTCCCCCACGACATCGGGCAGGCCCGCCACGATGGGCAGGCTGCCGTCTGCGGCCTTCAGATGGGCCAGATTGGCCTGGGCATTGGCCACAGTGGACTCCACCGCCGCCGGGTCGATGTCGACCGCGTCCACGATGCCCGAGCCATGCAGCGCCGCGCCAATGGCCAGGATGCCCGAGCCACAGCCGTAGTCCAGCACGCGTTGGCCCTGGTAAGCGGCCGCGTTTTGCGCGATCCACTTCAGGCACATGCGGGTGGTGGGGTGGGTGCCGGTGCCAAAGGCCAGGCCCGGATCCAGTCGCATCACTGTCTTCGCTTCAGGGGGGATCTCGTGCCAGGTCGGCACGATCCAGAAGCTGTCGGTGATGGGCACAGGCTTGAACTGGGACTGCGTCAGGCGCACCCAGTCCTGCTCGTCCACCGGCTGGATGCCTTGGACGTGGATGTCCGTGGCCCAGTCCTGCGACAGGATCAAGGTGGCGGCCTCCAGCGCCTCGGCCTCGCTCGGGAAGAGGCACTTCAGCGTCGAGCGCTGCCAGGCCTCGCGGGCCACCGGCATGCCGGGCTCGCCCCACAGGGCCTCTTCGTGCTCGGTGTCGGCGTCGGCGTCTTCCACCGACACGGACAGGGCGTCGATCTCCATGAGCGCATCGCTCAGGGTTTCGACTTCGGCCTCTTTGGCCAGCAGGGTCAGTTCAAACAATGCCATGGGGTGCAGACCTCAACGCTTGCGCGCTGCCATCCAGTTTTCGAGGTAGTGGATGTCGGTGCCGCCTTCGACGAACTTGGCGTCCACCATCAACTCGCGGTGCAGCGGGATGTTGGTGTTGATGCCTTCGACCACGGTTTCCGACAGGGCGGTGCGCATGCGGGCCAGGGCCTGGGCACGCGTGTCGCCGTGCACGATGATCTTGCCGATCATCGAGTCGTAGTTGGGCGGCACGAAGTAGTTCGTGTAAATGTGCGAGTCCACGCGCACGCCGGGGCCGCCGGGGGCGTGCCAGGTCGTGATGCGGCCGGGCGAGGGGATGAACTTGACCGGGTCTTCGGCGTTGATGCGGCACTCGATAGAGTGGCCGCGCAGAGCGACCTGACGCTGTGTGAAGGGCAGCTTTTCGCCAGCGGCCACGCGGATCTGCATCTGCACGATGTCCACGCCCGTGACCTGTTCGGTCACCGGGTGCTCCACCTGCACGCGGGTGTTCATTTCAATGAAGAAGAACTCGCCGTTTTCGTACAGGAACTCGAAGGTGCCCGCACCGCGGTAGCCGATCTTTTTGCAAGCGGCGGCGCAGCGGTCGCCCACCTTTTCGATCAGGCGGCGGGGAATGCCCGGGGCCGGTGCCTCTTCGATGATCTTCTGGTGGCGGCGCTGCATGGAGCAGTCGCGCTCGCCCAGCCACACAGCGTTCTTGTGCGTGTCGGCCAGGATCTGGATTTCGATGTGGCGCGGGTGCTCCAGGAACTTTTCCATGTAAACCTGCGGGTTGCCGAACGCGGCACCGGCTTCGCTCTGGGTGGTTTGCACCGCGTGCAGCAGGGCTGCTTCGGTGTGCACCACGCGCATGCCGCGACCACCGCCGCCACCGGCGGCCTTGATGATGACCGGGTAGCCGACCGTGCGGGCAATTTTGATGATTTCCTTGGGGTCGTCAGGCAGGGCACCTTCGGAGCCGGGCACGCAGGGAACACCCGACTTGATCATGGCCTGCTTGGCCGAGACCTTGTCACCCATGATGCGGATGGACTCAGGGGTTGGGCCGATGAAGGTGAAGCCGGACTGCTCGACACGCTCGGCGAAGTCGGCGTTCTCCGACAGGAAACCGTAGCCGGGGTGGATGGCCTCGGCGTCGGTCACTTCGGCGGCCGAAATGATGGCCGGCATGTGCAAGTAGCTCTGCGCCGAAGGGGCCGGGCCAATGCACACGGCCTCGTCGGCGAGCTTGACGTACTTGGCGTCGCGGTCGGCTTCGGAATAGACGACGACGGACTGGATGCCCATCTCACGGCAGGCGCGCTGGATGCGCAGGGCAATTTCGCCCCGGTTGGCGATGAGAATCTTTTTAAACATGGTGCTCGGCTCCATTGCCCTGTTGGGCTGCGCCCAACGCGCAATTTGGCTTCGCCGCAAGGCCTGCGGCCTTGTCGCCTCGGTTGGCGATCAGAATTTTCTTGAACATGGCGAAACCTCCGCCTTATTCAATGACAAACAGAGGCTGGCCGTATTCGACAGGCTGGCCGTTCTCGACCAGGATCTTGGAGATGACGCCGTCCTTGTCCGCCTCGATCTCGTTCATGATCTTCATGGCTTCGATGATGCAGACAGCCTGGCCTTCCTTGACCACGTCACCCACCTCGGCAAAGGACTTGGCACCCGGGCTGGAGGCACGGTAGAAAGTGCCCACCATCGGTGAGGTCACCACATGACCGGCTTCCACAATCGGGGCTGGGACCACCGGGACAGCTTCAACGGCAGCTGGTGCGGCAGCGACAGCCTGAGCTGCTTGGGGCGCAGCCTGCATCATCACCACAGGGGCGGCACCCGCCTTGACGATGCGAACTTTGCCGTCGGCTTCGGTGATTTCGAGTTCGGAGACGTTGGACTCGGAAACGAGGTCGATCAGGGTTTTGAGTTTGCGCAGGTCCATGATGTGTTGACTCCAGCAATAAGCGGCGAGCGACTTGCGCTCGAAAAAGAGGTGAGGGCGGACCTGCTTCTATCGAAGAAGGTGGGGCCGCTCAATCGCGTGACGATGCGCCCAGACGGGTCAGGGCGGCGTCCAGGGCATGGCGATAACCGGCTGCACCCAGGCCGACGATCACGCCTTCGGCGAGGTCGGAGAAATAAGAGTGATGCCGGAAGGGCTCGCGCCGATGAACATTCGACAGGTGCACCTCGATGAAAGGCAGGGCCACCCCCGCCAGCGCGTCGCGCAAGGCGATGCTGGTGTGGGTGAATGCCCCGGGGTTGATGAGGATGAATTGTGTCCCGTCGGTGCGGGCGGCGTGTACCCGGTCAATCAGGGCACCTTCGTGGTTGCTTTGAAAGCAACTCAGCATGGCACCCTGTCGGGCGGCCTGTTCGGCCAGCGCGCTGTCAATCTGAGCCAGCGTGGTTGCCCCATAAACCTCAGGTTCGCGGGTGCCCAACAGGTTGAGATTGGGGCCGTGGAGGACAAGAATCTGCATGTGTCTCTGGCAAACCCTTACACCGAGACTGCAACGGTGCGCGGAGTTAGACCAAGAAAATCAAAGTAGGCGGATTTTAGCCACAAATGTTGGCTGAGCCGGATATTTCTTGCGCCTGAGATGGTGATGGGGTTTTCGGTCATCCGGGGTGGATGCGCCGGGCCTGTTTGGCCAACTGAGCCAGGTCGGTGGCACCGGTCAGGCGGTGCCGTACACGGCTTTGTGCGTCGATCAGGACCGTGAAGGGCAGTCCCGCTGTGGTGTTGCCCAGAGCCTGGGCCAGCCGGGTGCCGTCGAATCCTGCCACACCGATGTCGAATCCTACCCCTACTTTGGTCAGAAATTTGCGAACTGGCTCAGCTTCGTCCACTGCCAGCCCCACCACTTTCCAGTTTTTTGGGGCGAATTCACGTTGAAAGCGATCCAGTTCTGGCATTTCTCGGACGCAAGGCGGACACCAGGTGGCCCAGAAATTGAGCACGATGGGGTGTCCTTTCAGGTCGGACCAGGCCAGCGGTGTGCCTGTTGGGGTGTTGAAATGCTGCTGCCAGAACGCTGCAGTGAGTTGATCCCCGACGATCAAGTCTGAGGGGTGGGTGGCGGGTGTTGGGTGTGTCAGGTGTTGCCAGGCCTGCCAGACCCCCGCGCACACGGCCCCCGTGCTGGCACTGATCAGCAGGGCACGACGCATCGACCGATTGACTGCGTCAGACATGGAGGGGGGCGAGCATGCGCCGCAGGGCCTGCAGATCGCCTCGCTCGGTGCGACCCAGGGCATCGGGTTTGAGGGTGCCGCGCAGGTCGTCGGCATCCAGAATGGTCAGGTGCAGGCCAATGGGTTCGTTCAGGGCCGGGCAGGGTACGGTCAGGCTCAGACGGTCCACCGGCTGGCCGCGCGGGCCGGGCGCGCTGCCGACGTCGTAGTCCATGCCCTGGTTGAGCAGCATGATCTCGGTCGATTTGGTGTCGTCGCAATAGAGCTGCAGGTGGATGTCGTTGAGCCGGGTGGCGGTGCCGCGCCAGACGGCGCCGGTCAGGTGAGGGCGGAACTCGGCCAGCCGTTCCATCCACAGCGCGGCCAGTTCGCGCAGGGCGTGCAGCTCCGCGGGCTGGGTGTCGGCACAGAACAGCGAGAGGTACTCGACGACGGCGGCCTCAACCTGGTCGTTGTCCGGCAGGTCGCCGCGGCCGGTCAGGCCCAGCTGTTTGGCCGCGCGGCGCTTGGCCGGGCCGTATTCCATGCCTTCTTCCACCACGATGCGGGCTGCTGTGAGGGCGATTTCGTTGCTGGCAGCGTTCATGGGGGCATTGTGGACTGCGTGGCCTTTCGCGTCAGCGGTTTATCGCCGCTTGGCGTCACAGCCAAGGTAAAGCCTTTTCGCTGCTCAAGCGCTCAAGGCTCCATCTTGCGATGCTTTGAGGCGAGCTTCCATTCGTTTGGCGATGGCGACACCACGTTTCCGGCACGGGGTTTCGATGAACCGATAGCTGAGCTCAACGGCGAGCACCATCAAGATGAGTGCGGTCAACGCAAAACGGATCGTGTAGCGCCCTGTGAACTGGGTGCCCAAGGGCATGAGGTGGAACCAAATTTCTCGGGTAAACGCGAAGGCGCTCATGTGGATCAAATAGATCGAGTAAGAACGAGACGCGATCCACAGGGTTAGCCGATTCCAGAGGCCTTCGTTTGGTGAGGTGGGCGTGTCGTAGCTGGCGATCCAAACCAGCAGGCCGCATACGATGGCCATCAGCCCGGTGCTAAACCGAACAATCGTTGGCTCGGCCGGCAAGACCATCAGCAACACGATCAGAAACCCTTGCAGGGTGTGTTTGTGCCAGGCGCGTGAGAACTGTGGACGCAGGGCGTGGTACAGCGGTGACTCGGTGAAAAGGGCAATCAAGACACCAATGCACATGGCATCTGTTCTAAAGCCCCAGCCCGAGGCCCAAGATCCTCGCTCGAGCGGAAGCTGAATGGCGATGACGGCACCGAGCAGCCAAGGGAGATACTTCTTGCCTGCGAACACCGCTAAGAAGGGGAACACGAAGTAAAACTGTTCTTCCAGTGAAAGGGACCAATAAACGCCGACCTGAGTCGGGAACCCACAAAGGCCGCGCTTGTTGTTAAAGCAATCGTACCAATGGAAGTTTGCAACGTGTAGCAAGGCTGCCAGCCCGTCGGCCATGAAGGTTCGGGCAGGCACAAATGCACCGGATTGCGTAAAAATCAAGCTGGCAACGCCTGGGATGGCAATCCACAGCAGGGCATTCGGCCATAAGCGCCAAGCACGGCGAATCCAGAACGGAATGGCGAATTGTGCGAAAGTCAGCGCACGATCACCACTTGTTGGAATGGCTGCTGGAATGCGTTGTAGCACCGACAGTGCAATCACATAACCAGAGATGCAGAAAAACAAATCGACGCCACCCCAGAATGTGATGTTGCGGCGAATGGCTTCGTAGTCGGCGCCACTCCAAAAGAACAGTCCATTCAGGTGATGAATGAGCGTTAAACCAATCGCCAGCGCGCGCAAATATTCGATCGATGTATTTCGCTGTGCTGGCACTGGGTTCAAAGCTTGCTCAGTCATGATGGTGCGTATGTGCGTCCTTCTGGTGGTTCGAAGTCGAGCCGAGTTCCGCCTAGACAAATGATCAAGCCTCGCGGCGCAGGGCCGGGAACAGGATCACGTCGCGGATGTTGGGTGCGTCGGTCAGCAGCATCATCAGGCGGTCAATGCCGATGCCGCAGCCGCCCGTCGGGGGCAGGCCGTATTCCAGCGCGCGGATGTAGTCGGCGTCGAAGTACATGGCCTCTTCGTCGCCGGCATCCTTGGCGCTGGCTTGCGCGGCAAAGCGGGCGGCCTGCTCTTCAGGGTCGTTCAGCTCGCTGAAGCCGTTGCCGTACTCGCGGCCGGTGATGAACAGCTCGAAGCGCTCGGTGATGCTGGGGTTGCTGTCCGAGGCGCGGGCCAGGGGCGAGACCTCGACCGGGTAGTCGATGATGAAGGTCGGCTGCCAGAGCTTTTCTTCCACCACGGCTTCGAACATGCCGAACTGCAACTCGGCCAGGTTCCAGCGAGCGGGCGGCTCTTCGCCCAGGCTCTTGAGCTTGTCGTGCAGGAAGGCGGCGTTGTCGGCCTGCTCCGGCGTCAGCCCGGCGATCTGGATCAGCGAGTCACGCACGGTCAGGCGGGCAAAGGGCGACTCCAGGTCCACTTCCTTGCCACCGTACATGACCTTGGCGGTGCCGACGGCCGAGTGGGCCGCATGGCGCAGGATGGACTCGGTGAAGTCCATCAGGTCGTGGTGGTTCCACCAGGCCGCGTAGAACTCCATCATCGTGAACTCGGGGTTGTGTCGCACGGACACCCCTTCGTTGCGGAAGTTGCGGTTGATTTCGAACACGCGCTCGAAACCGCCCACCACCAGGCGCTTCAGATACAGCTCGGGCGCGATGCGCAGGAACATCTCCTGGTCAAGCGCGTTGTGGTGTGTGGTGAAGGGCTTGGCATTGGCGCCGCCGGGGATGGGGTGCATCATCGGCGTTTCGACTTCCAGGAACTGGTTGTCAACCATGAAGGCGCGGATCGAGGCAATCGCCTTGGAGCGGGCCATAAAGCGCGCACGGGACTCTTCATCGACGATCAGGTCCACATAGCGCTGGCGGTACTTCTGCTCCTGGTCGGTCATGCCGTGGAACTTGTCGGGCAGCGGGCGCAGGGCCTTGGTCAGCAGGCGGATCTTCGTGACCTTGATCGACAGCTCGCCGGTCTTGGTCTTGAACAGCGTGCCTTCGGCACCCAGGATGTCGCCCAGGTCCCAGTGCTTGAAGGCCTGCAGGGCGTCGGGGCCGATGGCGTCCAGCGTCACGTAGATCTGGATGCGGCCGGTGGCATCCTGCAGGGTGCCGAAGCAGGCCTTGCCCATGACGCGCTTGAGCATCAGGCGCCCGCCCACGCTGGCGGTGATGCCTTGGGCTTCCAGCTCGGGTGCTTCGGTGCCGCCGTGGGCAGCGTGCAGCAGGGCTGCACGGTCAGCGGGCTTGAAATCGTTGGGGAATGCCACGCCCTGAGCACGGATGGCGGCCAGCTTCTCGCGGCGCTCGGCCACCAGTTTGTTGGTGTCGATCGAGGGTTCCGGAGCCGGTTCGTGCGGGAGATGGGTGTGCGACGTGGTCATGGTGGCAGCAAAAGTGAAGTCGGCCAAATCGTCGATTGTATGAAACCGTGGGCACAATGACAGTCATGTCTGTGCAAGATTCCGATTCCCCTGTGTCTGCGTCTGTCTGGGGCAGGCTTTGGCAGGTCTTGCCAAAGGCGGCGCTGGGCAATCTGGTGGCGAAGTTGTTGATCGTGAGCCTGGGGCTGGCGATCACGGTGATGGTGGCGCGCCAGGGGCCGCGGGTGCAGGGTGCCTTTGCGTTGTTCGTGGCCGTGGAGGCCGGGCTGCTGACCTTGTTTTCAGGCTTGGGCCTGTGGCTGGCGCGGCAGATGTCGCAGCAGGTCGATGTCCGGTCGGCGCGCACGCTGCCCATGTTGCGCGCGGTGTTGCGGGCGGCGGTGGGCTTGGGTGCGGTGGCTTCCTTGGGCTTGCTGGCCTTGTCCTGGGGTGCCAAGACGTTGCCTTATTCGCAGTTGTGGCTGCTGGCCCTGGCAGCACCGTTTTTGCTGCTGGTGCCGACGGCCACCGGCCTGTGGCTGGGAGAGGGGCGCATGTGGCCCATCAATCTGGCACAGGTGACGGCACCGGCGCTGGTGTTGACGGGCCTGGTGGGTGTTGCCTGGATTGGCGAGGGCACGACGCGCAGCACCTCCATGGTCGTGCTGGTGCTCACCGCCTGGGTCAGCGGCAAGTCGCTGGTGGCCGTGGTCACGGCCATTTATGCACTGCGCAATGCCAGCCAGCGCGACGAAGAACTGGCCGAGCATCTGCGCTTGTCTGATCGTCCACCCATGCCCGAAGTGCAGGCGGTGTGGTGGCATCAGTGGCCGTTTGTCGCCACCATTGGCATCACCAATGTCGTCAGTTTGCTCAATTACCGGGCTTCGCTTTTTCTGGTCGAGCATTTTCGGGACTTGAGCACGGTGGGCACTTACTCGGTGGCGGTGTCCGTGGCCGAGTTGCTGTGGTTGTTGTCTTCGTCGGTGACCGTGTCGCTGTACGCCCGCATCGGGCATCCGGATGGGAAGGTGGCCGCGAGCATGACGGTGCAGGCGGTGCGCATCAATGTGCTGGTGACCCTGGCCGCAGCGCCGGTGCTGTTGGGGCTGGCCTGGTGGGGTCTGCCCTGGCTGATGGGCAAGGCGTACACGGCCTCCTTGTGGCCGCTGGCGGCTTTGCTGCCCGGTGTGGCGGCTTACGCGGCGGCGTCCAGTCTGTCAGCGTTCTACACCAATCATCTGGGGCGACCGCATTTGTCGGGGGGCATTGCTGGCTTGTCGTTGTTGGTCAGTTTCGGTCTGGGGTGGGTGTTGGTGCCGCATTGGGGCGCGCTGGGCGCGGCGGTGTCGTCCAGCCTGGGCTATGTCGTCGCCATCGTGGTGGCCTACGGGGTGTTCCTGCGCCATGCGGGGTTGCCGGTGCGGGCCTTGTGGCGAGCATCGCTGACGCCCCCCTAAAGGGGCCGTGGTCCGGGCCCGGATCAGAGACAATAGTGACCTGAGGGGGCCGGACCGCTCCGCCCCGGTTTTTTGTTCATTCTTCACCATGTCGTCCCTGATCCAACGACTCAAACATCCTGTCGTGCGTACGCTGGCTGCCTTCACCGGGCCGCGCATCGTCTATGGCTGGCGCAATGCCGATGGCGGCTGGTGTGAGCACACGCGTGTCAGCACGCACAGTTGTTTTGAAGGACGCGAGGGCATGGTGCTGCACGACCACGTCTTCATTGGGCACTTCAATCGCCTGGATGGCTCCAATGGCCTGGTGATCGAAGAAGGTGTGCAGGTGACCAACTACGTGTCCATTCTCAGCCACTCCAGTCACAAGGCGGTGCGGGTGATGGGGCGGCGATACGTGAACGATCCGAATCCGCTCGGCTATGTGCGCAAGGCCACGCGCATCGGAGCCTACAGTTTCATCGGGCCCCACAGTGTGGTGGCACCCGGGGCGCACATTGGCAAGGGCGTGATCGTGCAGGGCTACAGCTTTGTGTCAGGCAGCGTGCCCGACTTCGCCATTGTCGCCACCCGAGAACAGGGCAAGCGTGCCGAAGTGGTGGGCGATACGCGTGAGCTGGATCGTGCCTTGTTGCAGCGTCATCCCGAGTTGCAGGCCTTGTATGCGCAATGGGCGGGCAAGGACCACCTGCGTCGCGCCTTGAACGGAGGGGCCGAGGCCCGCGTCAGTCAGAGAGGGCGTGCATGACGTCCAGAGCTGGCAAAAAAGGCAAAACCCAAAAGCACCCACGTATCTTGTTTTTTGCCGATGCGTCGAGCGTGCACACGCGCCGCTGGGTGGCCGCCGTGGCCGAGCGCGGAGCCCGCGCCATCGTCATCACGCGCCAGCCCGCCGAGGTGCCCGGTGCCGAAGAGGTGATCGCCGTGGCACCGGGTTCTGACAAACTGAGCTGGTTCACGGCCTTGCTGCAGGTGCGCCGCGTGGCGCGCGAGGTGGCCGCACGCTTCCAGCCCGATCTGGTGCACGGCCACTATGTGACCTCGTATGGCCTGTGGGCCACGGCCTGCGGGCTGCGCGTGCCCAAGGTGCTGACGGCCTGGGGCAGCGACATCCTGGTCACGCCGCGTCAGAGCCGCCTGATGCGCATGGTGGTGGCCTGGTCCATGCACCACGCCGACCTGGTCACGGCCGATTCGATGGACATGATCGACGAGATCGCGCGCTATCACCCGGCCGGGCCTTGCCATCAGATCCTGTGGGGCGCTGACACCGACAAGTTCGTGCCGGCCACGCCCGCCGAGGGGTTCGAAGTGGTCAGCCTGCGCACCTGGGAGCCGAACTACAACATCGACGTGATCATTGATGCGTTTGCCAGGGTGGTGGCCGTGCGGCCTGACACGCAGATGACCTTGCACCTGCTGGGCGGTGGGCTGCAGCAGGCCGAACTGGAGCAGAAGGTCAAGCACCTGGGTGTTCAGGACCATGTGCAGTTCCACGGGAGGGTGGGTGATGCGGCCATGGTGGCCGCCATCCAGCGCAGCCGCGTGTCGGTGTCCGTGCCCACCAGCGATGCCACCTCGGTGTCGGTGCTCGAATCCATGGCCTGCGGCCTGCCCATCATCGCCTCCGACCTGCCCGCCAACCACCAGTGGATCGACGCGCAAGGTGGCTGGATCGTGCCAGTGCGCGACGTGGATGCCTTGACCCAGGCCTTGTTGCAGGCCCACGACCAGCAGCAACAGGCCGCGAAGATGGGGCGGCACAACCATGCTCGCATCGAGCGTGAAGCCTCGCGCCGGGGGCAGATGGACGCAATGTGGCGTCTGTACCAGCGTGCGCTGCACCCGCTGACGCCGCGCCTGGCGCGCCGTCGTCCGGCGGATCGCACCTGAGTCTTTGGCCCTGTTCAAACCCGCCACACCGAGTCACCCATGTCTGAAGCCCGCATCGTTTCCGTCATCGTGCCGTGCCGCAACGAGCGAGACCACATCGAGGCCTTTTGCCGCAGCGTGGCCGCGCAGCAGGTGCCCGAGGGCTGGACACTGGAAGTGTGGGTGGCCGACGGCCTGAGCGACGATGGCACGCGTGAGCGCCTGAGTGTCTGGTGTGCGCAGGACGACCGTTTTCACATGATCGACAACCCAGGGCGCATCGTCTCGTGCGGCCTGAACCGCTGCATCGAGGCGAGCCACGGTGAGTTCATCGTGCGCCTGGATGTGCACACGGTGTACGCCGACGATTACATCGCCCAGTGTCTGGCCGTGTGGCAGGAAACGGGCGCCGACAACGTGGGGGGACCGTGGCGCGCGCAGGGCGAGAGCGGCCCGGCGGCGGTCGTGCAGCGGGCGGTGGCCGCGGCGTTCCAGTCTCGCCTGGTGGCAGGCGGCGCCTTGTCGCGCGACCTGGCCTACAACGGCGAGGTGGACACGGTGTACCTGGGAGCTTGGCCTCGCGCCACCTTCGAGCGTTTCGATGGGTTTGACGAAAACCTGGTGCGCAACCAGGACGACGAGCACAACCTGCGCATCCACAAGGGGGGTGGACGCATCTGGCAATCGTCGTCCATCCATTCGACCTACTTCCCGCGCGCCAGCAAGATGGACGTGTTCCGCCAGTACCGTCAGTACGGTTACTGGAAGCCGTTTGTCATGCTCAAGCATGGTCAGGCGGCAGCCTTGCGGCACCTGATTCCCGGCCTGTTCGTGGCCGCGCTGATCCTGCTCATGCTGGTGACCCTGATCGGGGTGCCGACCTTGATGTGGGCACCGCTGTCCCCGGGGCTGCGCGAGGGCTTGACCGGGGTGGTCACCGCAGCCGCCACACTGGCTTTGTTGCAGGGCTGGCTGTACGGCACGGCGGTCTTGTGGATCAGCTGGCGCATTGCCCGCGAGCAGGGGCGCGATCTGCGCTGGCAACTGCCCGATGTCATCGCCGCCTATCATTTTGGTTACGGTCTGGGTTCGATCCGCGGCTGGTGGGACGCCCTCGTGCGCCGTCGCCCCGATCCGGCTTTTGGTCGCCTGACGCGTTGACCTGTTTTCAGTGAGATCCCCATGAGTTCAGCTTCTGCCTCGCAGCCCTTCCTGCCCTTTGCCTTGCCCGAAATCGGCGAGGAAGAAATCGCGGAAGTGGTGGACACCTTGCGCTCAGGCTGGGTCACCACCGGCCCCAAAGCCCGCCTCTTCGAGCAGGCCTTTGTCGATTATCTGGGCGATGCCAGCCTGCAGGCCATTGCCGTCAACTCGGCCACCGCCGGCTTGCATCTGGCCCTGGAAGCCCTGGGTATCGGCCCCGGTGACGAGGTCATCACCACCACCCACACCTTCACCGCCACCGCCGAGGTGGTGCGCTACCTCGGCGCGGACGTGAAGCTGGTCGACATCGACCCGGCCACCCTCAACATCGACCCGGCCGCCATCGAAGCGGCCATCACACCGCGCACCAAGGCGCTGATGCCGGTGCACTACGCCGGCCTGTCGGTGGACATGGATGCCATCCACGCCATTGCACAGAAGCATGGATTAAAGGTGGTCGAAGACGCCGCCCATGCGCTGCCGACCACCTGGAAGGGGCAGACGATTGGCACGCTGCACAGCGATGCCGTGGTGTTCAGCTTCTACGCCAACAAGACCATGACCACGGGCGAAGGCGGCATGCTGGTGACGCGCGATGCGGCGCTGGCGGCCCGCGCCAAGGTCATGCGCCTGCACGGCATCAACCGCGATGCCTTCGACCGCTTCACCGCCAAGGTGCCGAGCTGGTATTACGAGATCGTGGCGCCCGGCTTCAAGTACAACCTGACCGACATCGCCGCGGCCATGGGCCTGCACCAGCTCAAGCGTCTGCCCGGTTTCCAGACCCGCCGCGAGCAGATTGCCGCCCGCTATGACGCCGCCTTGGCCGACCTGCCGCTGATCCTGCCGCCGCGCCCGGTGCATGCCGGTGACCTGCACTCGTGGCACCTGTATGTGGTGCGCCTGAGTGACGACGCCACGCTCAACCGCGATCAGTTGATCGAGAGCCTGTTTGCCGATGGCATCGGCGTGAGCGTGCACTACATCCCGCTGCACCTGCACCCCTACTGGAAGGAGCGCTACGACCTGAAGCCCGAGCAGTTCCCGCACAGCCAGAAGGCCTACGAGCGCATGGTGACCTTGCCGCTGTACACCCGCATGACGGATGACGATGTCGAGCGCGTCATCACGGCGGTGCGCAAGGCCTGTGGCCGTTGAGGCGTGACGTGACGCTGAGGTCTTCTGCGCGATGAGCAAGCGGCTGTTCGACTGGGTGATGTCGTCCCTGGGCCTGCTGGCGCTGGGGCCGCTGCTGATCCTGATCGCGTTGGCGGTCAAGCTGGATTCGCCGGGGCCGGTGTTTTTCCGGCAGGAGCGGGTGGGGCGCTTTGGCGTGTCGTTTCGCATCCACAAGTTCCGCACCATGCGGCACGACCCGGCGGGCAGCGGCTTGCAGATCACCGTGGGGGCCGATCGCCGCATCACGCGGGTGGGGCAATTTCTGCGTGGCAGCAAGCTCGATGAGCTGCCGCAGTTGATCGATGTGTGGCAAGGCACCATGAGCCTGGTTGGCCCACGCCCCGAGGTGCCGCGCTATGTGGCGCATTACCCCGCTGCGCTGCGCGACAAGGTGCTGTCGGTACGCCCGGGCATCACCGACATCGCCTCGATCGAATACCGCGACGAGAGTGCCGTGCTGGCGCGTGCCGCCGACCCCGAGCGCGCTTACATCGACGAGGTGCTGCCCCACAAGCTGGCGCTGGCGGCCAGCTATGTCGATCAGGCCTCGGTCTGGCTGGACGTGCGTTTGATCATTCGCACCATCGTGGCGATTGTTCGTTCCTGATCGCAGGGTGGCCCACGTCCATCAGCGCTTCAGGTACGGGCGCAGTTCTTTGTCATCGCGACGGATGTGGAGTGACAGCCAGTCACTCAGAATGGTGGAGAGTTGTGAGGCGACTGTGATGCTGCCCACCGCCAAAGCATGGGAGCGGCGCTCAGTGAGACGTCCCCTCGGATTTGGTGATCTTGTTGTACACGTTGTACTTGCCCACGGGCTTGCTCATGGGCAGGCGCTTGACTTCCTTGAGCGTGCGCGCGTCGTACACGATCAGGGCCCCGTCCATCTCCCACAGGCTGGCCAGGGCGTACTTGCCATCGCGTGTGAATTCGATGTGGGTGAGGGTCTTGCCCGGTTCGCCTTCCAGGGTGTGGGCGGGTTTGAGGGTGACCTTGTCGATCAACATCAGCTTGTTCTTGGAGGCCGGGTGCATCATGGCATCGACCCAGGCGTAGCGGCTCGACTCGTGGCTGCGCATGAAGAATCCGGGTCCCAAGGTTGGAATCTGGGTGACGGTTTTCCAGGTCTGCATGTCGATCACGCTGATCACACCGTCTTTCAGGTTGGGTGAGGCGAGCACGGTGGTTTGACTGCCGTCCGGACGCTGCCAGGACCAGGTGATGCCGGAGCCCAGATGGGGCATGCCAGGCAGGTCGATGTGGGCGATGGCGCGTCGTGCATCCAGGCTGATGACCTGGCTGTCAGCTTGTGTCTCACCCGTGCGTGGGCGGGCCGATCCGATCGCGTAGCGGTAGTCCTGGTCAAAGAAGAAATCGTCCAGCGGAGCCGACAAGGGGGTGCGGCGCACGCCGAAGGTGCCGGGCTCGGGCAGGGACTCACCCATGCGGTAGTCGTGAACATAGCCGTTGTAGATCGGCTCTGCCTTGGGGTCGTACGAGATCTCCCACAACTCGGGCAGATCCTTGAGGGCCACCACAAAGCTTTGGCGCGGTGAGGCGTCGTACACGGCGGACACGCGCGAGGACTGTTTGCCATCAAGCGTGCGGACCGGATAAAGCTTGAGCAGGTTGAGACTGCTGTCAAACAGCACCACACTGTGAGGCAGATAGTTAGCGGCCATCACATAGCGTCCATCACCCGATACGGCCACATTGCGCATGTTGATGCCTGCGCGCACCTCGGCCACGACCTTCAGGTTGTAGAGGTCGTATTTGGTGATCCAGCCGTCGCGCGAACCAAAGTAAACGTAGCGGCCATCGGGTGAGAACTTGGGACCCCCATGCAGCGCGAAGCGCGAGGCAAAGCGGTGGATGACCTTGAAGCGATCGCCGTCGAGCAGGGACACATGGTGGTCTCCGCCCTCGACCACCACGAACAGATTGAGTGGATCGGCCTTCCAGGCGGGTTTGGCGGGCCACTTGGCCCATCCGCTTGTTTCGGTGCGCGATGCGCGGATGTCGGTCTCGGCCCAATGGGGGCGCGGTTCTTGCGGGCTGTAGATCCACGCGGTCACAGCGTCGATGTCGGCGCTGCTGAGGGTGTCACCAAAGGCCGGCATCTGCGTGGCCGCGCGGCCGTGGGTGATGACCTCGATGGCATCCTTGCGTTTGAGTCGCTCCAGGCTTTCCGGCATCAGTGCCGGCCCCATGCCCCCCAGGCGCTCGGCACCGTGGCAGGCCGCACAGTGCTGGGCATAGAGCCGATGGGCCGGTGCGCCCGCAGCAGGGGTTGATGCAACAGCCTGGGCGTGGGCCATGTCCCAACCCATCCACATCATGCCCAGTGCCAGTCCGATCTGGCTGATCCATCTCCACATGATGATCTCCGATCAGTGAGGGATGTAGGCAAAGGGGGTGACCTTGACGCGCTCGGTCGATGCGGTCACGCCGATCTCTTCATCGGTCAGGTAGCAGCCTGGGTCTTCGGCCCAGAACGAACGGGTCACCTGGTGTGCGCGCACACGTGTGTTGCCGTTGCAGATGGCCAGATGCTGACAGCTGCCGCAACGACCCTGAACCGGGCGGGGGCGCTGCTTGAGCCCCGCCATCAAGGGGTCGGACGTGTCGGCCCAGATGTCACCAAAGGGGCGGTGGCGCACATCACCGAGGGTGTGGTGCCACCACATGGTGTCGGGATGGACCAGCCCGAGGTTGTCGATGTTGGCGACGTTCACGCCCGATGAGTTGCCGCCCCACGCAACCAGAGCCTGTTGCACATCGTCGGCCCAGCGCGGCAGCTTGCGTTGAACCCATTGCAGCAGATACACGCCATCGGCATCGTTGTTGCCGGTCACGAACTCGTGGTCTCGACCGGCCTGGGCCTCGGTCCAGGCGGTTTCAAACAGCAGGTCGAGCGCCTGGCGGGTGGCCTCGAAGTAGGCATCTTTGGCACGATTGAGGTTGCCGCGTCCTGCATAGTTCAGGTGCGAGAAATAGAACTTGCTGATGTCCTCACGCTTCATCAATTCAAGCAGGGGCGCGAGCTCGTTGCTGTTCATGGCCGTCATGGTGTAGCGCAAGCCGACCTTGACGCCCCGTTCGCGCAGCAGGTGAATGGCCTGAACCGAACGATCAAAAGCGCCTTCCAGCCGACGGAATTGGTCATGCACCGCACCGATGCCATCCAGGCTGATGCCCACATAGTTGAAACCGGTGGCGGCGATGCGGTCCGCGCAGGCGGCGTCGATCAGGGTGCCGTTGGTGGACAAGCCGGTGTAGAACTTCATCTGTCTGGCGTGTTCGGCCAGCTCGAAGATGTCGGGGCGCATGAGGGGCTCGCCACCTGACAGGATCAGGGCGGGCACCCCGGCTTGCTTGAGTTCGCCCATCACCTTGAGGGCTTCGGCCGTGCTCAACTCGCCGGCGTAGTCGGTGTCGGCAGACAGGGCATAGCAGTGCTTGCACGTGAGGTTGCAGCGGCGGATCAGGTTCCAGATCACCACGGGGCCACGTGGCTGGCGTTCGGGGCGGTGGGGATAATGACCTGTGCGCTCGGCCTGGGCCAAGGCATTCATGAATTCAGAAATGCGGAACATGGCTTACTCCTGTGGACTGCGTTGGGCTTGAAGCCGCAGTCCGGTTTTCTTGAGAATCTGGCTGCTGTAAAGAATGTCGTGTTGTCTGAGCGCGGCCCCCAACACTTCGGCGATTTGCCGGGTCTGCTGCACCACCTCGTCGCGCGAATGCCCATGCACCATCGCAAACAGGTTGTAGGGCCACACGGGCAAACGACGCGGGCGTCGATAACAGTGTGAGACAAAAGGCAGGTGGCCAACGGCCTCGCCCAGTGCATCGACCTGCGTGTCGTCCACATCCCACACCGACATGCCGTTGGCGGTATAGCCCAGGCGGTAATGGTTAGGAACCGCACCGATGCGCCGGATCAGGCCGCGTTGCTGCATGGCGTGCAGGGTGGCGATGACGGTCTCTTCGCTCAGGCTCAATTGATGAGCTACATCACGATAGGGATGAGGCGTCAGGGGCAAACCAGCCTGGGTAGCGGCAATCAGCTGGCGTTCAAGGTCGCTGAGACCGGGGTGGGGGCATGTGGTGAGCATGGAGGTTTCTGGTGGCGCTCAGGCGGGCAGTCGAAGTTCGACAAAAAACTCGCGCTCTTTGGGGAAGGCCCACACTTGCAGGCCAGTCAGGGATTCGATGCGCTGGCACACGGTCTGCGCCTCAGCGGGGCTTTCGGCACCGATCACAAACCACATGTTCAAGGCGTGCTCGCGACGGTAGTTGTGCGCCACCTCGGTCTGGTCATTGACGATGCGGGTGATTTCTTCGAAGCGCTCTTGCGGCACAGCGATGGCCGCCAGCACAAACTGCCCTCCAGCCGCCTCGATCTGGAACAAGGGGCCAAAGCGGGTCAGCCACCCGTCGCTCAACAGGCGATCCAGTCGCGCGATCACCTCATCCTGGGTCAGACCCAGTTGCCTGCCGACCTCGGCATAGGGCGCGTGGCTCAAGGGAAAGCCGCCGTGAAGATGGTTGATCAGCCGACGGTCCATGTCATCCAATGGGGTCATGCTGCGGCCAGGATGGGTTGTGTGGGTGGTTGCCGAGGCGTGCTGCTGCGGAAGTAGCGACCCCCGGTCTGCTTGTAGCGGTGGGTGCTGAACAGCACGGCATGATCGAAGGCGTCCAGGCCGGTGCGCTGCCGGGCATGCGCGATGTGTGCGCGGGTTTCGGCTTCGGTGCGCCCATGCACCATGCAGTACAGGTTGTAGGGCCAGCCCTCGTCACGCTGGCGTGCGTAGCACAGGGTCACACCGGGCTGACGCGCCAGTTCCTGTCCGTAGGCCAGGAACTGATCTTCGGGTACGTTGAACACCGTCATCGCATTGGCGTTGACGCCCAGTTCGTGGTGACGCACGATCGCACCCATGCGGCGCAAGGCTCCGGCATTCAGCCATTGCTCGATCTTCAGCAGTGCCAGCGCCTCGGTGCAACCAGCTTGTTCGGCCCATTGGGCGTAGGGGCGGTCGATCAGGGGCATGCCAGATTCGATGGCCGCCGCCAGCGCGTGGTCTGCCGTGTCAATGGGGGCGCAACGGCGCGCCTGTGCTGCCTGGCAATGGCCGGTTTTCAGGTCAAAACCCAGGTCGATGCGGAATGCGCGTCGCATCGGCAGTCGCAAGGCGCGCAAGCAGGTCTGTGCCTCGATGTCGCTCACGCAGGCATCGCGATCTGTGGCGCTAGGGGCGGTGACCACGAACCACAGGTTCCAGTGGTGTTCGCGTGCGTAGTTGTGGTTGACGTACTCAAACTGGTTGACTTGCTGCGCCACGGCATCAAGACGATCCGGCGGAACGGCCAGGGCGCACAGCATGGCCGAACCCCCGGCTCCCACGCCGAAGATGCCGCCGATGCGGCTGAGCGCGCCGCATTGCATGAGGTGTTGATAGCGCGCCTGCACGGCCGCGCTGGTGTGACCGTAGCGTGCCGCGATCACGTCAAATGGACGTGTCACCAGTGGAAAGTCGCGCTGCCAGTCGTTGAGCAGGGCCAGATCCAGGGTGGACAGATTTTCGATGGCGACGGTCATGGTTCAAAACCCGATTCGTCCGGAGCGTTGCGTGAGGAAAATGCCGCTGGGTGCATCCATGGGCAAGGTTTTCAGGGTTTCGAAGCTGCTGGGGTCGATCACGCTGACCAGGTTGGCATCGCGCGAGGAAATCCAGACCTGATCGGCGCGGGGTGTGAACTCCATGTGCAACACGGCCTTGCCTGGCTCCAGCGTGCGAACCACTTGCCGTGTGGTGGTGTCGATCACCTGCACGTGGCTGTAATCTGGCACGGCAAAGTTCACCCACACTTGGCGACCATCGGGCCGGGCCATGACAAACACAGGCTGACCCAGAACCGCGATGCGTGCGGTTTCCTGCCAGGTTTCGGTGTCCACCACCAGCACCTCCCTGCGGCCGATGGCGGGCAGATAGGCGTGACGTCCGGCAACCGCCCAGCCACGCAGGTGCGGCATCTTGTAAACCGGCAAAGGCTCCTGACCACGGCCATAGCCCGACAGAATCTTGCGGGCCTGAGGCTGGGCGGCCCACAGGTCGATCAGGGCCAGACCGTCTTCACCAAACAGGCCGGCGATGTAGTAGCGTCCGTTCGGGGTCACCAGCGCATCGTAGGGCTGGTGACCGATGTGCTTGATGCGTTGAATGCGAGAAGGGTGTCCCTTGCCTGAAACGTCGGCGATCCAGACCTCATCGGCATCGAACAGCGAAAACACAAAGCGCTGACCTTGTCCGGCGGTGGGCACATCGACCAGCCCCACCACGCGTGAGAGCTTGCCGGGTTCGTATTCAGCAGGGATGTCGGCAACCAGTTCCAGGGTCTGGGCATCGAACACCTTGACCCCACCCGGGGTGTAGTTCTGTGCGGCCACATAACGGCCGTCTTGCGACATGGCTCCGCCAATGCTGTTGCCAGCCTGCATGATGCGGGCTTCGAGCTTGCGGGTCAGCATGTTGACCTTGCTCAGCGCACCGTCGCGTCCGAAAATGAAAGCGTGCTGTTGATCGCGTGAGAACACCGCTGCCGCGTGCGACAGATCGCCCAGGCCGGTGATGTCACCGAGGTTCTGCAAGCGGGTGGTGTTGATGATCGCCACCGTGCCGGATGCGCGTTGAATGACCAGTCCGAGGTCACCCGTTCCGACCGGGGTGGAGGGCTGCAGCGCACAGGCTTGCAGGGCCAGCATCCCGGCCAACATGACCGTGCGGGCGGCATGGCGAACAGCACGAGACAGGGATGATCGAGATTGGATCCGGGCGTTCATGTCAGCGCGCTCCCTGCAGGCTCATTCAGTTGGAAAGCCAACGATCAGTTGTTCGGCAATCCAGCGGGCGTCGGCTTCGGAGATCATGCCCTTCCAACCAGGCATGGGCGTGCCGTGACGTCCGTGATAAATCGTTGCCACCAGGCTGTCCAGCGGTTTGCCAGCCAGCGCGGTGGGCGTCAAAGGAGGCCCCAACCCGCCTGTCAGCGTCATGCCGTGGCATGAGCCGCAGTCTTGTCGCACCATGCGCACCAGTTTTTGCTGCTGCGCCTGGCCCGCCGTCAGGTTGGCCGACGACGGGGGCGGGGCCGTGCTGCATGCAGCGGCCAGCACCAGGCTGGACGCCACACAGAGCCAAGTCAGTCTTGTACGCAAGATCAGGACTTGAGGATGGACTCAACCGAAGCCTTCAGATCGGCATCGTTGATCTTTTCGGGTGCGTGTGCAGGCATGGGGATCGGACCCCACACACCCTTGCCGCCTGCGCGAACCTTCTCAGCCAGTTTGGCAGGGGCGGCCTTGTCGCCCTTGTACTTGGCTGCGATGTCCTTGAAGGCTGGTCCCACCATCTTCTTGTCCTTGGCATGGCAGGCCATGCAGCCTGCCTTGGTCATGGCTTCGTCGGGGGTGGCAGCCATGCTGCTGGTGGCGACCAGGGCCAGGCCCATGGCCGAGAGAATGAAAGTCAGCTTTTTCATGTGCTACTCCTGCTTAATACACGTCGTGTTGTGTGTTGTGCACGTTGAAGTGCCCTGTGGGGGTGATCACGCGGGGATCCTTGATCACGGCCTTGAGCTTGAGTGTCTTGTCATCGACCACCACGATGGCGGATTGCTTGTCCTTGGCAGACCAGACGGCCAGCCAGACTTCATCGCCCGCCTTGTTGTACTCAGGCTGCACCACGCGCATGGCACCGCCGTCATCAATGCCGGCCCACTTGGCGATCGGCAGAACCGTGTAACCCTTGGCCAGGTTCCTGATGTCGTACACCGCCACCGATTGCGAGATGGCTGGATCCGGGTTCAGAGGATTGTCCACGTACAGGTGATTGGACTTCGGATGGCTCTTGATGAAGAGCGAGCCACCACCTTGGCTCTTGATGTTCTGCACAACCTTCCAGGCGTACTGCTTGTGGCCCTTGGGGTCGGTGCCGATCAGGGCGATGCTGTCATCACCCAGGTGACCGGTTGACCAGACAGGACCAAACTTCGGGTGCGTGAAGTTGGCACCACGACCGGGGTGGGGAATCTTGCCCACGTCGATCAGCGAAGCCAGCTTGCCTTCCTTCAGGTCCACGGCGGCAATCTTGTTGGATTGGTTGGCCGCCACCATGAAGTAACGCTTGGTGGAGTCCAGGCCGCCGTCATGCAGGAAGCGCGCCGTATCGACTTCGGTCGTCTTGAGGGCGTTCAGATTCGAGTAATCCACCAGCAAGGTCTTGCCAGTTTCTTTCACGTTCACCACGAACTCTGGCTTGAAGTGCGAACCCACGATCGAGGCCACGCGCGGCTCGGGGTGGTATTCCTGGGTGCCGACCGTCATGCCACGGGTGCCCACAATCTTCAGGGGCTCCAGGGTGTCGCCCTTCATGATGGTGTACTGAGGCGGCCAGTAGCTGCCCGCAATGGCCAGCTTGTCTTCGAAACCCTTGTACTTGGAAGTTTCAACCGAACGGGCTTCCAGGCCCACGCGGATTTCGGCAACGTTGTCCGGCTTTTCCATCCACAGGTCAATCATGTTGACCTTGGCATCGCGCCCGACCACGAACAGGTAGCGTCCGGAGGCCGATGTGCGGGAAATGTGCACCGCGTAGCCGGTCTTGACGATGTTGATGATCTTTTTGGTGTCGCCGTCAATCAGGGCCACTTCGCCCGTATCACGCAGCGTGGTCGAGAAGATGTTGGCAATGTTGTAGCTGTTCATCTTCTTCGTCGGCCGCTTTTCGGGCGGGACGATGACCTTCCAGGTCTGCTTCATCTGCTCCATCCCGAATTCGGGAGGTTGCGGAGGATCTTGCTGGATGTAGCGGGCCATCAGATCAACGTCAGCTTCGGACATTTCGCCCGAGGTCAGCCAGTTGGGCATGCCAGCAGGCGAGCCGTAGGCAATGAAGACCTTCAGGTAATCGGTGCCCTTGCCCAGCGTGATATCAGGGGTCAACGGCTTGCCGGTGGCACCCTTGCGCAGCACGCCGTGGCAACCGGCACAACGCTCGAAATAGACCTTGCGGGCACGGTCAAACTCGGCCTGCGACATCTGGGGGGCTTTGGGGTTGGTGCTCTGGTACATCGGCTCATTGGCGAGCGGCGACGTGCCTGCCTGGAAATTCATCTCAGGCTGAGTCATGCCCTTATCGGCTGCGTGCGACAAACCACCCACTGCAGCAAAAGCTGCCAGTGCGAGGATTGAGGCGTGCCGGACTGCGGATCTTTTCATGCCAGGTTCTCCTATTTTTTGCAGCACAAACCTGCTGATGCAGGGGTGTTGACGAGGTTGCTGCCTTCCCTCTGTTCAAGTTCCATCGTGCTCAGGTAAACCCCAGTGATCCTTAAAGCAAATCAAGTGGACGCCATCGTCCCGGTCAACATGAGGCAAATCAAGCGCAATGTGGCGTTTGTGTCACGCGTCTGGCGTGAGACACCGTGTATTGAGACAGTTGTTCCGTGTCACAGATGTGAATGTGGCGTTTGTCAACTTCGATGAGGCCGTGTTCGATCAATTCGTGCAGCACGTTGGAGAAATATTCCGGCGTCACTGACAGGCGCGACGCCAAGGTGGCCTTGCTGACAGGCAAGGTGATGGTGCGCTGCCGAGGGGCTTGTTCAAAGCTGCAGGGCAGGGCGGGGGTGTCGTCGCTCAGCAGGTACTCGATCACCCTTTGCATGCCCGAGTGCAGGGTGTAGCACTCAACGTCGTGTGTCAGGCGGTTAAGGCTGTCAGAAATGCCGCTCAACATGCGCAAGGCAAAGCGGTGATTGGCATCGAGCTCACGCATGATGGCCGAGCGCCCGACCGTCAGCAGGGTGGTGTCCACCAAGGCTTGCGCGTTGACGAGGTAGGGGAGGTTGCTGAACATCAGGGCTTCGGCAAAAGCCTGGCCTGGGCGGATCAAGTCGAGCACCTTTTCCTGACCGTTGGCGGCCAGCACAAACAGCTTGACCTGTCCGCTGATCACCGCGTGCAGTTCATCGCAGGGGTCGCCTGCCTGGAACAGCAACTCGCCGCGCGAGGCCTGCCGCACGATGCAGTCCTCGGACAGACGCTCCAGCTCGCACGCGGGCATGTCCGAAAACAGCGGCAGGTCGCGCAGGTAGGGGATGACGGCATACGCGGTCTGACGTTTCATGAAGCACTTTCCTGTCGGCCGGATACCGGGTGCGTGACTGAATCTGAAACTGTGATCCGAGGGCTGAGCCCATTGTTTCAGCCAATGCACGGTCCATCAAGCCCACCTGTGCTTTGGAAGTACGGCGATGGTCTGCGCACTGTGGTGAGGTCGTCCTTTCGGAGTAGCCGGTGGGGCGTGTGCGGTCTCGCGTGCACCCTTTGTGTTGGTGCAAGGATCAGGGTGAGGGATGATGTATGCCTTGCGATTGTTTTGATCTGTCACTGAGGCGAGATTTCCCATGAGCACTTTGTCTTCTTCCGCTTCGCAGGATGGCCTGCGTTTTGACGGCCGCGTGGCCATCGTGACCGGTGCCGGAGGCGGACTGGGCCGCAGCCATGCGCTGCAACTGGCGGCACGTGGTGCCAAGGTGCTGGTCAACGACCTGGGCTCTGCCCGCGATGGCAGTGGCGGCAGCAGCGCCGCCGCCGAGGCCGTGGTGGCCGAGATCCGTGCCGCCGGTGGTGTGGCGATGGCCAATGGTGCGTCGGTGACCGATCCGGCGGGCGTGCAGGCCATGGTCGATCAGGTGATGGCCGAATGGGGCCGCATCGACATTCTGGTCAATAACGCCGGTATCTTGCGGGACAAGAGCTTCTCGAAGATGACGCTCGATGACTTCCGCCTCGTGGTCGATGTCCACCTGATGGGCAGCTTCTACACGACCAAGGTGGTGTGGGACATCATGAAGGCGCAGGGCTACGGTCGCGTCATCTTCACCACCTCGTCGTCGGGCCTGTTCGGTAACTTTGGGCAGGCCAACTACGGGGCCGCCAAGATGGCGGTGGTGGGCTTGATGCAGACCTTGTCGCTCGAAGGCGAGAAGTACAACGTGCGCGTCAACTGCCTGGCACCCACTGCGGCCACGCGCATGACCGAAGACCTGATGCCACCAGCCGTGCTGGCCTTGCTCACGCCCGAGCGTGTGTCGCCGGGCGTGGTGTTTCTGGCCAGTGAGGAGGCACCGACTCGCACCATCTTGTGTGCGGGAGCAGGCGGGTTCGCCACCTCGCACATCACCTTGACCGAGGGCACCGTGGTGCTGGAAGGTGCCGACGCCGCCGAGCAGGTAGCCGCCCGTTTTGCGCAGATCGATGACCGTGCCGGCGAGATCGTGCCGGGCAGTGGTTCAGCCCAAACCCAAAACCAGTTGGCCCAGGTCATGGCCGTGCGTGCTGGAGGCTGAGCCTCGCAGCGTCAGCGTTGGTAATGCAGCATGCGCCCCTTGTAAGGCGTGCCGTGGACATCGTCGCCGCTGAGGTCGATTTCTTCGAGCACAAAGCCCGCATGGGCCATGCGCTTGTTGAAGGCCGAACGGTTACCCCGGTTGGGGTCCACGATCAGCACCTCGGCACAGGGCAGGGTGTGCAGCGCGATGAAGCCCGACAGCTTGCCTGATTCGTCGCGCTCATACAGCACGTCGCTGCCGATGATCAGGTCGAAACACCCTGTCACAGCAGGATGCCCTGGGCGTTGCACCGTCTCGGCGTCGTCACCCCAGTTGCCGTGCCGATAGGCCAGAGGCGGCAGATCATTGAGGTCGATGTTGCGATTGAGAAAGGTCTCGGTCAGCGGGTGACAGTCTGAAGCGGTCACGTCAGCCCCCTGGCGGTGCACCACCAGGCTGGCCAGCGCCAGGCCGCAACCTACTTCCAGAATCCGCTCGCCCGGCACCAGAGGCCGCTTGGCCATCCACAGGGCCAATTGCATGGACGAGGGCCACAACAAGCCGAACAACGGCCAGGCGGCGCTGGAAATGCCCAACGCTTCGGCTTCGCCCAGCGGATCGGCATATTGCTGGCGATCGAGCAGGGACTGGATGTGGAGGTCGGCGGTGCCATGGATGGCAACCCACTCTTGTTTGGTCTGGTAGCCCGGCATGTGCGCGGTGCCCTTCGAGGGGAGTGGCACTCTGAGATGAGGGCGCACTCGGCGTGAATCGGCGCAATGCGGCGGGCTGTCGAGGTCGAACAGACATTCACGCGGGGCAAGACGAGAAGGCAGCCAAGCCCTTGATCCGGATGGCCTGCCGTGCGGTCAGTGTAGCCCACGGACCCTTTGGGTTAGCATGGGCCGCTCTCACCACTGAATCGGCGTCACTTGCTAACCGGATGAAAACACCTCCCAGACTGCAGTCCCTTGTTGAAGAAGGCTTGATCGACACCGTCGTGCGTCAGCTGATGAGCGGCAAGGAGGCCATGGTGTACGTGGTCCGGCGTGGGGACCAAACGCTGTGCGCCAAGATCTACAAAGAGGCGACGAACCGCAGCTTCCGGCAGGCGGTCGACTACACCGAGAACCGCAAGACCAAGAACACCCGCCAGGCCCGTGCGATGGCCAAAGGCACCCGCTTTGGACGGCAGGCGCAGGAAGCTGCGTGGCAAAGCGCCGAGGTCGATGCCCTCTATCGCCTGGCCGCAGCGGGGGTGCGCGTGCCTCAGCCCTACACTTTTCTGGATGGCGTGCTGTTGATGGAGCTGGTGGCCGACGCCGAAGGCGATGCCGCCCCCCGGCTCAACGATGTGTGCTTCACGGCGCAGGAAGCGCGCGACCACCATGCGACCTTGTTGACCGAAGTGGTGCGCATGCTGTGTGCCGGGGTGGTGCACGGCGACCTCTCCGAGTTCAACATCCTGCTGGCGCAAGACGGCCCGGTCATCATCGACCTGCCGCAGGCCGTGGATGCGGCCGGCAACAACCACGCCAAGCGCATGTTGCTGCGCGACGTGGGCAACCTGCGCGACTTCTTCGGCGGCTTCGCGCCCGATCTGCTGTCCACGGACTACGGGCCCGAGATCTGGGCGCTGTATGAGCAAGGTGTCTTGACACCTGAAACGCTGCTAACGGGCCAGTTCAAGCACGCGACCGGATCTGTGGATCTGGGTGGGGTGATCCGCGAGATCGACGATGCACGGGATGAAGAGACCATGCGACGCCTGCGGATGCAGCAGTCCTAGAGTGGCCTTGATGGCCCGTGTGGTGAGCGGTTTGCATACACACGAAGCGCACATGGCCTCTTGAAACTGCGCGCGTCGTCCCTATAATCTGTTAGCACTCACCATAGACGAGTGCCAATGACCAGGCCGCTTCGGCGGTCGTGTCTCGCATTCGTAC
>JAGOKC010000004.1:44393-59345 GCA_017994835.1 Aquabacterium sp.
TTTGCATACACACGAAGCGCACATGGCCTCTTGAAACTGCGCGCGTCGTCCCTATAATCTGTTAGCACTCACCATAGACGAGTGCCAATGACCAGGCCGCTTCGGCGGTCGTGTCTCGCATTCGTACCGATGACGTGAGCATTCACTCACGTCGCATCCATTGTCAAATCGATGTCTCAAGACATACAGGAGAAGTCATGAAACTGCGTCCTCTGCACGATCGCGTGATCGTCAAGCGCTTGGAACAAGAAACCAAGACCGCCCTGGGCATCATCATCCCCGACAACGCCGCTGAAAAGCCTGACCAAGGCGAAGTGCTGGCCGTCGGTCCTGGCAAGCGCAATGACAAGGGCGAATTCGTCGTCCTGAACGTGGCTGTGGGCGATCGCGTCCTGTTTGGCAAGTACTCGGGCCAGACCGTCAAGGTCGATGGCGAAGAACTGCTGGTCATGCGCGAAGAAGACCTCTTCGCCGTCGTCACCAAGTAAAGCTACTTGCATCTTCATTTACTGAATTCGGAGAAATACACATGGCAGCAAAAGACGTCATCTTCGGCGGCGAAGCACGTGCTCGCATGGTCGAAGGCGTGAACATTCTGGCCAACGCGGTCAAGGTCACCCTGGGCCCCAAGGGTCGCAACGTGGTGCTCGAGCGCTCGTTCGGTGCCCCCACCGTGACCAAGGACGGTGTGTCCGTGGCCAAGGAAATCGAACTCAAGGACAAGCTGCAGAACATGGGCGCGCAGATGGTCAAGGAAGTGGCTTCCAAGACCTCTGACAACGCTGGCGACGGCACCACCACTGCCACCGTGCTGGCTCAGGCCATCGTGCGCGAAGGCATGAAGTACGTGGCCGCCGGCATGAACCCGATGGACCTCAAGCGCGGCATCGACAAGGCGGTTGCTGCCCTGATCGCCGAGCTGAAGAAGCAATCCAAGGCCACCACCACCACCAAGGAAATCGCTCAGGTTGGCACCATCTCTGCCAACTCGGACGCTGACGTTGGCGAAATCATCGCCAACGCCATGGACAAGGTCGGCAAGGAAGGCGTCATCACCGTTGAAGACGGCAAGAGCCTGAACAACGAGCTGGAAGTCGTCGAAGGCATGCAGTTCGACCGCGGCTACCTGTCGCCGTACTTCATCAACAACCCTGAAAAGCAAGCCGCCTTGCTGGACAACCCCTTCGTGCTGTTGTTCGACAAGAAGATCAGCAACATCCGTGACCTGCTGCCCACCCTGGAGCAAGTCGCCAAGGCTGGCCGTCCGCTGCTGATCATTGCCGAAGACGTCGAAGGCGAAGCGCTGGCCACCCTGGTGGTCAACACCATTCGCGGCATCCTCAAGGTGGTTGCTGTCAAGGCACCTGGTTTTGGTGACCGTCGCAAGGCCATGCTCGAAGACATCGCCATCCTGACTGGCGGCAAGGTCATCGCCGAAGAAGTCGGCATGGCGCTCGACAAGGTCACCCTGGCCGATCTGGGCCAGGCCAAGCGCATCGAAGTGGGCAAGGAAAACACCACCATCATCGACGGCGCTGGCGAAGCGGCCGACATCGAAGCCCGCGTCAAGCAAATCCGCATCCAGATCGAAGAAGCCACCAGCGACTACGACCGCGAAAAGATGCAGGAACGCGTGGCCAAGCTGGCCGGCGGCGTGGCCGTGATCAAGGTGGGCGCTGCCACCGAAGTCGAAATGAAGGAAAAGAAGGCCCGCGTTGAAGACGCCCTGCACGCTACCCGTGCAGCCGTCGAAGAAGGCGTGGTTGCCGGTGGTGGCGTGGCCCTGCTGCGTGCCAAGCAAGCCGTGGGTGCCCTCAAGGGCGACAACCACGACCAGGACGCTGGCATCAAGCTGGTGCTCAAGGCCATTGAAGCCCCTCTGCGCGAGATCGTGGCCAACGCCGGTGGCGAGCCCTCGGTGGTCGTCAACGCCGTGCTGGCTGGTGCCGGTAACTACGGCTTCAACGCTGCCAACGACACCTACGGTGACATGATCGAAATGGGCATTCTGGATCCCACCAAGGTCACCCGCACGGCACTGCAGAACGCCGCTTCTGTGGCTTCGCTGATGCTGACCACCGAGTGCATGATCTCTGACGCACCGAAGGACGATGCGGCCGGTGGCATGCCCGACATGGGTGGCATGGGCGGTATGGGTGGCATGGGCGGCATGGGCATGTGATGCCTCGGGTGTGGTTCGCCGCACCTGCCGCCTGGCGAACCCGCCAGAAAAAACAAAAGGCCGCTGGATTCAGCGGCCTTTTTTCACGCGTTCAATTTTTTGAGCATGCGACACCGTATGAAATGAGGGAAATCGCCCTCCACTTTTTTCCATGGGACGGAAAACAATGGTGTGGTCCAGAGAGTGAAGTTCGCTACCTCGGTGAACCGATCCCCCCAATCTGCCACGAAGCAGAAAATGTTTTCTGCTGGTGAGCAGGTACACAGACCAACCGTTTCAATCCAGATGGAGGCATGGTTTCATGCAGCTCGACGACTTGTTCAAACAACCCCAGGCGCTTCCCGCCATTCCCAAGATCGTCCATGAGCTGATTGACAGCTTCAACGACCAGGACGTGTCGGTCGATGACATCGCCAAGAAGCTGGCCGCTGATCCCGTGCTGTCGGCGCGTTTGCTGCGCCTGGCCAACTCGGCTTACTACCATGTGTCACGCACGGTTGGCACGGTCAACGATGCCATCTCGATGCTGGGCTTCGTGGCGGTGCGCACCCTGGTCATCAGCTCTGGGCTGACCGGTGGCTACAAGTCCATGCCAGGCGTGGACCTGAACCGCTTCTGGCGATACAGCATGCACACGGCAGCCGTGGCGGGCTGGCTGGCCCGCAAGGCAGGTGTCAATGCCGATCAGGCCTTCACCGTTGGCCTGATGCACGGCATTGGCGAGCTGGTGATGCACGCGGCCATGCCCGATCAGATGCTGGCCATGGACAAGCAAATGTCGCCCATGGATCCACGTCGGTTGGGTGTAGAGGAGCGCACGTTTGGCTACCACTTTGCGACCGTGGGGGCCGAGCTGGCGCGTCAATGGCGTTTCCCTGTGGACTTTGTGAACGCGATGGCCCAGTTCCCGGAGCCACTGGCCCATCAACCCTTCAATGCTGCTGCGGCCGTCATCCATTTGGCCGCCTGGCGCGCCCGTGCCGCACACAATGAGCTGAGTCCGGACGAGTGGGAAGCAACCATCCCGGTCGATGTGTGCGCCAGCCTGAACATCAAGCCTGAACTGATCTTGCTGGAAATGCCCCCGCTCAAGGATCTGTGCGAAGGTCTCGATGCCCTGATCAGCTGACGCTGTTCACGGCCCGTGCTGTCAGATGGACAGTGGGCGCACATTTACCGCCCAGCGGATTCATTCGCTGTGGCGGTTTTTTGCATCTGCTAACCTGCGTCCCATTTGCCGTGCACGGGTTGGCGTGCATGATGCATGATGATTGCCCTTGAGCTCACCCCTGCCTCGTATCATCATGTCGTTCTTGCACGCTCCTGTCTGGCGTTCTGCCTGTGCTCTGCTGCTGTGCGGCATGTGGTGCCTGTCAGCGCTGGCAGATCGCCCCAAGGTGGGCCTGGTGTTGTCAGGTGGCGGTGCGCGCGGCCTTGCCCATGTGGGCGTACTCAAGGTGCTCGAGCGCGAGCGCATCCCGGTTGATGTGATTGCAGGCACCTCCATGGGTGCCATCGTCGGTGGCCTGTATGCCAGCGGCTTGTCTGCTGCGGAGGTGGAGCGCGAGGTTCTGCTGCTCGACTGGGACAACGTCTTTGCCAGCCGTGTCGAGCGTCGCGAACTCTCGCAACGCCGCAAGGAGCATGATTTCGAGGTCTCACCCCTGCTGGAGGTTGGTGTTGGCAGCGATGGCCTCAAAGCTCCCCTGGGCTCCTTGTCCAGTCGGGTGCTGGAGGCCCACCTGCGTCGCCTGACCCTGTCGGCCAGTCAGGTTCAACATTTTGACCAGTTGCCTACGCCGTTTCGCGCCGTGGCCACCGACATGGAAACTGGCCACGCCGTGATCCTGTCACAAGGGGATCTGGCCACAGCCCTGCGCAGCAGCATGTCGGTGCCTGGTATCTTTGCGCCGCTGGAGGTGGAGGGCCGCATTCTGGGCGACGGGGGACTGGTCAACAACACCCCGGTGGATGTGGCCAGGGCGATGGGCGCTGAACGGCTCATCGTCGTCAACATTGGCACCTCGTTGTCGCCGCGCGAAGCCTTGTCCACCCTGACCGGGGTGACCGGGCAGATGATCAACATCCTGACCGAGCAGAACGTGCAGCAAAGCCTGCGCACGCTGACGCCTCAGGATGTGTTGATTGCACCCACGCTGGAGGGGCTGACTTCGGCCGACTTCAACCGTGCCCGCGAGTTCATGGACCGGGGGGCCGTGCAAGCCGAGGCCATGGTGCTGCGCATGCAGGATTTGCAAATGTCCGAGGCCGATTACGCCATCTGGAAAGCCGCGCGCCAACGTCGCCAGGCACCGCCGCCGGTTTTGAAGTTCGTGCGCACCGAAGGCTCCAAACTGACCCGACCTGATCAGCGCTCCGACATGTTCGCGAGTCAGCCAGGGCAGGTCTTCAAGGTGGCCGATGCCGAGCGCGATATCAACCTGTTGGCCGCCTCCGGCGATTACCTGCGCACCGACTACCGTCTGGTCCGCACGCCCGAAGGCGATGCCGGACTGGTGTTTGATCTGGATGACAAACCCTGGGGGCCGAACTACCTGCAGATGGGGCTTGATTTCAGCGCCGACAACCGGGGGCGCAGTGCTTTCAACCTCAAGCTGGTGCACAACCGCCACTGGCTTGACCGCGCCGGCAGCGAGTGGCGCAACATCGTGCGTCTGGGCACCAGCCCGTTGCTGAACACCGAATGGTACCGACCCATGTCATGGCGCTTGCCTGACGGTTTGAGTAGTTTCGTGGCGACCACGGCCAGTACCCAACGGCGCAGCTTCGATGTGTACCTGGACCCTGATGGTGAGGAAGACGCCCGCAACGAACGCAGCCAGACCCAATTTGCCCTGGATGCTGGCCTGAACTGGCGCGAACTGGGTGAGTGGCGGTTTGGCTGGGTGGAGCAGATTGGGCGTGACAAGCCTTCATTGGCCAGCGCCGATTACCGACTCGCACGCCCGGAGCCGTCCTTGACCGAGCGCTGGCGTGAAAGCGGCTGGCGCCTGCGTGCGGTGTTCGATCAGCTCGACCATGCCTTCTTTCCCTCCGAGGGTTGGCGCATGGAGGGCCAGTGGTTCCAGGGCCAGGCCCGCGCCCGTGAAGACAGCGGCTACACATCGGGCTATCTGCGCTACATCGACGTGCAGGGGCAGTGGGTGAACTCATGGGGCCCACACACCATCAGCCTGATGGGGCGGCTGGCGCTGTCCGATGGGCCACAACCCACCATCGGTCGTTTTGGCCTGGGCGGTTTCCAGCAACTCTCAGGCTATGCGCCCTTCCAGGTGACGGGCTCGCAAGTGGGTCTGCTGCGTCTGGGTTACCACGTGCACCTGACCGACCTGCTGCTGACACGGGGCCTGTTTGCGGGCACCAGCCTGGAAGTGGGCAACGCCTGGCAACGCCCTCGTGACGTCTGGTTGGGTCGCAAGCGAACGGGCATCAGCTTGTACCTGGGCGCTGACACGGCCATCGGCCCGGTCTATACCGCCATCCTGCACAGCCCAGGTGTCGGACCGACCGTGATGCTCTTTGTCGGCCGCCCTTGAGGCAAAGACGAGACGGGCTGGCTCAGACCCGGCTGAGCGCGTGACCCACCGTGGCGCGCAGGTGGTCGAGCACATGCTGCGCGATCTTGTGCAGTGGCAACACCTCCTGCACCGCCTCGGCCGCGATGGCCTCGCGCGGCATGCCGAACACCACGCAACTGGCCTCATCCTGAGCTACGCAGTAGGCCCCGGCATCGCGCATCTCGCGCATCGCCTTGGCACCGTCACCCCCCATGCCGGTCAGCATGATGCCGATTGCGTTGGGGCCAGCCACGCGTGCTGCCGACTTGAACAGCACCTCCACACTGGGCTTGTGGCGGTTGACCGGCTCGCCGTCCTGCACCCGCGCGATGTAGTTGGCCCCGGAGCGCTCCACACTCAGGTGCAGACCACCCGGCGCGATGTAGGCGTGGCCGGGCAGGATGCGCTCCCCATCGCTGGCTTCCTTCACGCGAATCTTGCACAGCCCGTCCAGCCGGGCCGCATAGTTGCGGGTGAAGCCTGGCGGCATGTGCTGGGTGATGACCACGCCGGGTGAGTCGGCTGGCAACGCGATCAGCACTTCCTTGGTGGCTTCTGTGCCGCCGGTGGATGCACCGATGAAAATCAGCTTTTCGGTGGACAGGCGACCCAGGCTGTAAGCCCCGGTGTTGAGCATCTTGCCTGGGGAGGCTACAGGCGTGCGTGGTGAAGGTGTCGCAGCTGTCGCTGCGGTGGCAGGGGGGGGCGTGAGACGGTGGATGCGGGCCTTGGACGCCACCCTGATCTTGTCGGTGATGTCATCGGACAACTGCCGCAAACCGTCTGCCACCCCGATTTTGGGCTTGGAGACAAAGTCCACCGCGCCCAACTCCAGCGCCTTGAGCGTCACCTCGGCCCCGCGTTCCGTCAGCGTCGAGACCATCACCACCGGCATCGGGCGCAGTCGCATCAACTTGGAGAGGAAATCGAGCCCATCCATGCGCGGCATCTCGACGTCCAGCGTGATGACGTCCGGGTTGAGGCTGCGGATCATTTCGCGCGCCACGAGCGGATCGCTGGCCGCACCGATGCACTCCATGTCGTTTTGTCGGTTGATGATCTCGGTCAGCATGCTGCGCACCAGCGCTGAGTCGTCCACCACCACCACGCGAATTTTGGGCATGTTGTTCTCCGCCTGTCAGAACAGGTCGATGGAGCCGCCGCCGCTGGAGACGGGGGCCACTTTTTGCGCTGCCAGGCGCTCTTGTTGCAGGATGGCATCCGGATTGCTGGGTGCCAGACGTTTGACCATGGCCTTGCCGCTGAACGGCAAGAAGCAGACCTTGCGAGGATAAACGTCCAGCACATCCTTGGACACCACCGGAATGCGCTCGGTCTTGAGGTAGTCCATCACGAAGGCCGTGTTGCGCTCGCCCACGTTGATCGTGTTCATGCCGCTGATGACTGCGCCACCGCCAAACACCTTGGCCTCCATCGTCAAACGCGAAGCCCCCATTTTCAACAACTCGTTGATGAGCAGTTCCATCGCATAGGAGCCGTAACGCCCGGAGTCCTGTCCGTTGCCCCCGCTGTCGGGCAACATGAAGTGGTTCATGCCACCCACTTTGGCCTGGCGATCCCACAGGCACACGGCAATGCAAGAGCCCAGCGTCGTCATGATCAGCAAATCTTCGTTGAACACGAAATACTCGCCCGGCAGGATTTTCACCGCCTCGGATTTGAAGTGCGCGTCGAAAAAGAAAAACGATGCTTCACCCGGTTTGGGTGTGCGCGCCTTGAGGCGGGCCAGACGGTCGGTGCGCGGCGACAGGCTCGGCGCGGGCGGGGGCTGCGGCACGGGTGCCCTGCTGGCACCTGGGGCCGGGGCGCGTGCGCTGCCGAAGGGTGGGATGCTGGACATGGGGTGAATCCTTGTGGAGACCCGGGTCAGACACGATCGTAGATCGTCTTGCCCCTGAGGGCGAAGATGTCACGTGATTCGGTGAAGTTTTCAGAATGCCCGACAAACAACAACCCCTTGGGCTTCATAACCTGGTGGATGTGTTCGAGCACCTTGCGTTGCGTCGGGCCATCGAAGTAAATCATCACATTGCGGCAGAACACCACGTCAAACGGATCGCCCAACTGCCACTGCGGCTGCATCAGATTGAAGGGGCGAAATTCAATCATCCTCGTCAACTCTGGTTTGACCCGCATGTAGCCCGTGTTGGCACCTTTGCCGCGCAAGAAGAACTGTTTGAGACGCTGCGGATTCAGACCACGTGCGTTGACGTCGTACACCGCCTGCGCGGCGGTCTGCAGCACATTGGTGTCGATGTCACTGGCCAGAATCTTGACCGGGGCGTTCAGCCCCAGGGTTTCGGCCACAGTGATGGCCAGCGAGTAGGGTTCTTCGCCTGTGGATGCGGCGCAACACCAGATGCGCGTGGGCTGCGAGCCACGGGCCTTGAGCCACTCTGTCAGGGCGTGGAAGTGGTGCTCTTCCCTGAAAAACGAAGTCAGGTTGGTCGTCAGGCAATTGACGAACTCCTGCCACTCCTGCTGCGCCTGTGCGCCCGAAGCGCTTTCGAGCCACTGCAGATAGTTCTCGAAAGACGGGTGCCCGGTCTCTCGCAAGCGCCGTGACAGACGGCTGTACACCATGGCCTGCTTGCCCTCATGCAAGCTGATGCCGGCACGGTCATAGATGAGCGTGCGCACACGCGCGAAATCTCGGGCGTGAAAGTGAAACTCGCGGTCAACAGCAGTGTCCATGGAGGCGATGTCGTCAAACCAAAATCAAAAACCGGGCGGCAGGCGGAGAACTGCTTTTTCCACCTTACCTTGTATTTTGGATATCGGACGCACCGAACACAGGCTTGAGGCCATCAGGGTGTTCACGGGGGTGATGCCGATCCAGCTCTGATTAGGCGCTTCATTGCCTGCAGGAAGGCGGACTGCCCTGCTAGACTTGCAAACAATTGACGAATTTGTCATGGAGTGAGCCATCGCAACCCCCAGCTGTCACCCTGTAGAGCCCGAAACGAGGTCGATCCCCGACGGTGTGCTGGATCTGGGCAATGCACAGGCCTTGTTGGCGCAAGCCGGCTGGTGTGCGCCTGTCGGCATGCAAGCGGGTGAATGGCCTTGGGTGCAGGCTGTCGTCGATGGGCTGTGCGACCTGTCCAGCCGTGACTCCCTCACCGGGCTGGCCAACCGTCGTCAGTTCGAAGCCTCGCTGGCGCGCGAAATCGACCGGGTGGCGCGCCTGGGCGAGCCTTCCTTGCTGCTGGTGGCCGACATTGACCATTTCAAGGTCATCAACGACACCTATGGCCACGTGTCCGGCGATGTCGTCATCCGCGCGGTCGCCGAGTGCCTGCAGGAATGTGTGCGCCCCATGGATCTGGTTGCGCGGGTGGGCGGTGAAGAATTCGCCATCATCTTGCCCAATTGCCCCCCGGCTTTCGGGCAAACGGTGGCCGAGCGAATCCGCCAGCGGATCGCGCAGCGGCAGATCCCCTTGCTGGGTGGTGCCCTGATTTCCGTGACGGCGAGCATTGGCGGAGCCTTTGCGCCGCAATGGGTGCGGTCTTCCGTGATCTTGTGGACCGAGCGTGCTGACCAGCAGCTCTACCGTGCCAAAGAAGAAGGGCGCAACCGCACCTGTCTCGACACGCCGCCCCTGACGGTGGTCAGCGCAGAGGAAAAAAGCTTTCTGTTTAACAGTCTTGCGCAATCTGACACTCCTTCGGCCTCAGAAATGCTTGAGGAACATCCGAAAACGACCTCATGATGGTGCCCATGCCAGTTTCCGAGACAAATCCTTCCAAATCGCCCACCCGGCTTGCCCGCACGGTGGCCGTCACCAGTGGCAAGGGCGGGGTGGGCAAGACGTTTTTCAGTGCCAACCTGGCCACCTCGCTGAGTCGCCAGGGCCTCAAGGTGCTGGTGCTCGACGCCGACCTGGGCCTGGCCAACCTGGATGTGGTGCTCAACCTCTATCCCAAGATCACGCTGCACGATGTGTTCACGGGCAAGGCGCAGCTTGAGGAGGCCATCTTGCCGGCCCCCGGTGGTTTTCATGTGCTGCTGGCGGGTTCAGGTCTGGTGGAGTACTCGCGGCTTACCCCCGAGGTGCGCGACAAGTTGTTCGACATCTTCGAGGCCATCAAACCGCGCTTCGATGTGATCGTGATCGACACGGGGGCGGGTATTTCAGACGTGGTGCTGTACGCTGTTTCCATGGCCACCGAGGTCATCGTGTTGGCCACGCCCGAGCCCACGTCCATGACCGATGCCTACGCAACCATCAAGGTGCTGGCTGCCCAGCAGTCACGCGAAAAGCTCCATCTGGTCGTCAACCAGGTGGCACGCCCAGGCGACGGGCGCGCCATCTGCCAGCAACTTCAACAGGTGGTGGATCGCTTTGTGGTCAGCCCGACCGGGGTGGTGCCCAAGCTGCAGTTCCTGGGCGACATTCCGTTTGATCCGAGCGTGCGTGAGGCCGTTCGCAAGCGCCAGTTGCTGCTGGAGTTGCACCCCGGTAGCGCTGCCGCGCTGGGCGTGAACCAGGTGGCTGTGCGCTTGCTGGGTCGCGCCTGAGCGTGCGGTGCCCGGTGTCAGAAGGGGACTTGTCCCTTTGACTTGCCGGGCTTGAGCAACACCACCAGCGCACCGATGCCGCCTTCGTCGGCGCGTGCCTGCACGAAAGCGAGCACCCGCTCGCTTTGCACCAGCCAGCGTCGGGCCTTGTCCTTCAGCACGGGTTGTTTGCCGGGCGAACCCAGTCCCTTGCCGTGCACCACGCGCACGCAGCGCCAGCCCTTCAGGTGTGCCTGGCGCAAGAAGGTGCTGAGGGCTTCGCGCGCCTCATCGGTGCGCAATCCATGCAGGTCGATTTCACCTTGCAGCGCCCAGACCCCTCGGCGCAATTTGCGCACCACATCAATGCCCAGTTCGGGTCTTCGCCAAGACAGGGTCTCGTCGGTTTCCAGCAGGCTCTCGACATCAAACTCGTCAGACAAGGATTCGCGCAATGCGGCCTGCTCGTCAAGCTGTCTGCGTGCGGGGATGGGCTCAGGTCGCTGGGTTGCGAGGGTGGCCCGACCCGTGTCGGGAATGCCGTGAACGGTCCCGACCATGCGCTTGAACAAGGCCGCATCGGCTTCCTTGCTGCGCTCGGCTGCGGCGCGGCGGACCTGCTCGGCGCGCTCTTGCTCCCGGCGGGTGGCAGCCTCTTTGGCGGCCTTGCCCAAGGCGCGTTTGAGGTCTGCAAAATCGCGCAGCGTGACATGGAGGGGGGGCTTGTTGGGAGGGCTCACAAGGTGCAAGCCTACAACAAACTAGATCAACCCCTTTTCGGCGAAAGACAGGGCACCACCCCGCCCCACGACCAGGTGATCAAGGATCCGCACATCGACCAGTTGCAGACTGCTTTTCAAGGTCTGGGTGAGGAGTTCATCGGCGCGTGAGGGCTCCAGCAAGCCGGACGGGTGGTTGTGCGCGAGGATGAGGCTGGCCGCGTTAAGTTCGAGCGTGCGCTTGACCACTTCGCGCGGGTAAACCGAGGTCTGTGTGAGCGTGCCCCGGAACAGCTCTTCACAGGCGATCAGGCGGTGCTGGGCGTCGAGGAACATCACGGCGAAAACTTCGTGGGGCAGCAGCCCCAGCCGCATCTGCAGGTAGTCCTTCACCAACTGAGGCGACGAAAAAACAGGCTGACTTTGCAAGGTGCCCGACAGGCTGCGCCGCGCCATTTCCATCACCGCCATGAGCTCGGCGCGTTTGGCTGGCCCCAGACCCTTGATGCGACCGAGTTGCGTGGGCTGTGCAGCCAGCAGGCCAGAGAGGCCGCCGAGATCGGTCAGCACCTTCTCGGCCAGTTGCAACACGCCCAGCCCTTTCATGCCCGTGCGCAGCAGCAGGGCCAGCAGTTCGGCGTCGGCCAGTGCGGCTGGGCCGTGGGTCAGCAGTTTTTCTCGGGGCCGGAGTGCGAGGGGCAGGTCTTTCATTGGGGTGTGCTTGGGGGGTGATCCAGCGGGAGGATTCTCGGCTGAGCGCGACAGGGTGACCATCCTTCGGAAGGGCGCACCCCGATGGGTGAACCTGATGTTGAACAAGTCTTTGTCGGGTGAATCTGCACAAAGGACTTCTGAAACCTAAAATCGGGGTTTTCTTTCCTGAAAACCCGCAACCTTCTGGGTGAGCGGGACGCACCATCATGACTTCTGCTGTCCCCTTGGTCGCCCCCGGCGCTTTCCTGACCCTGCACTACCGACTGGCAGGGCCGGATGGGGGTGACGTGATCAACACGTTCAACGATGCGCCAGCCACCTTGTCGATGGGTTCGGGGGAGCTGGCCCCGGCGCTGGAAGCACGTCTGATCGGGATGGCCGAGGGTGCGCGCGCGGTGTTTGAACTGGCCGCCGGCGAGGCCTTTGGGCAACGCAACCCCGAGATGATTCAGCGTGTGGGGTTGTCCTTGCTGCGCAAGTTTGCCGAGCCGGGCGAGACCTGGGACGTGGGCGACGTGGTGCAGTTCCCGACGCCCGATGGCAAGGGTGCTTTTGCTGGTGTGGTGCGCGAGGTGGACCCAGCCGGGGAGTGGGCCTTGTTCGATTTCAACCACCCCCTGGCGGGGCAGGCCTGCACGTTTGAAGTGCAACTGATCGGCGTGCTCTGACATGACCCGGGTTCAGGACGTTTTGCTGGCCGAGCCACGTGGCTTTTGCGCCGGCGTTGACCGCGCCATCGAGATCGTCGAGCGCGCGCTCGCGCAGTTCGGTGCGCCCATTTATGTGCGTCACGAGATCGTGCACAACACCTATGTGGTCAACGACCTCAAGGCCAAGGGCGCGATTTTCATCGAAGACCTGGCCGAGGTGCCGCCCGGTGCCACCTTGATCTTCAGTGCCCATGGCGTCAGCCAGGAGGTGCGCCGCGAGGCTGACGCCCGTGGATTTCAGGTGTTCGATGCCACCTGCCCGCTGGTCACCAAGGTCCACGTCGAAGTGGCCAAGCTGCACCGCGAGGGTTATGAGTTCATCATGATCGGTCACAAAGGGCATCCTGAGGTGGAAGGCACGATGGGCCAGGTCACCGAAGGCATCTATCTGGTCGAAGACGAGACCGATGTGGCCACGGTGCAGGTGCGCAAGCCCGATCAGTTGGCCGTGGTGACGCAGACCACGCTGTCGGTGGACGATGCGGCCGGCATTCTGGCCGCGATCAAGCGACGTTTTCCGAACGTTCGTGAGCCCAAGCAGCAAGACATTTGCTACGCCACCCAGAACCGCCAGGATGCCGTCAAGATCATGGCACCGCAGGTGGACGTGGTGATCGTGGTGGGCAGCCCGACCAGCTCCAACAGCAACCGCCTGCGTGAGCTGGCCGAGCGTCTGAACACGCCGTCTTACATGATCGACTGCCCTGATGACCTGCAGGAAGTGTGGTTCAACGGGCGGCCGCGCGTGGGTCTGACCGCAGGGGCATCTGCCCCGGACGTGCTGGTGCAGCAGGTGATTGCCCGTTTGCGCGTTTTGGGTGCCGTGGGCGTGCACCGCATGCAGGGGGTGGAAGAGCATGTGCGCTTTCCGCTGCCCAAGGGCTTGGGTGGCACCGGGCTGGATCGTCCCTTGCCGGGCGAACGCAACACCGACAATAGCCAGTAAGCTCAAACCATCTCTAACCTGATTCCTCACCATGCTTGACATTGCCCTGCTGCGCAAAGACCTCGACAGCGTGCTGGCCCGCCTGGCCAAGCGCAAGAACCCGCAGCCCTTCCTGGACGAGGCCGCCTACCGCGCACTCGAAGCCGAACGCAAGACCATCCAGAGCCGCACCGAAGAGCTGCAGTCCCAGCGCAACAGCCTGTCCAAGCAGATCGGCATGCTCAAAGGCAAGGGCGAAGACGTGTCGGCCGTGATGGCGCAAGTGGGCGGCATCGGCGACGAGCTCAAGGCCAGTGCCGACCGCCTGGAGGTCATCCAGACTGAGATCGCAGCCATGCTGCTGGCCGTGCCCAACCTGCCGCACGACAGCGTGCCGGTGGGCGCGGACGAGTCCGGCAACGTGGAAGTGCGCCGCTGGGGCACGCCCGCCACCTATGGCTTCGAGGTCAAGGACCACGTGGACGTGGGTGCGCCGCTGGGGCTGGACTTCGAGACGGGGGCCAAGCTGTCCGGCTCGCGCTTCACCTTTCTGAAGGGGCCTGCGGCCCGCCTGCACCGTGCGCTCGCCCAGTTCATGCTCGACCTGCAGACGCAGGAGCACGGTTACACCGAGTGCTACACGCCTTATCTGGTGCAGGCCAAGGCGCTGCAAGGCACCGGCCAGTTGCCCAAGTTCGAGCAGGACCTGTTTCACGTGACTTCGGGCGACGGCGAGGCATCTGACAGCAAGTGGTACCTGATCCCGACCTCGGAGGTGACGCTGACCAACTCGGTGGCCGACACCATCGTGCCGTTGGACCAGTTGCCCATCAAGCTCACGGCGCACAGCCCGTGCTTCCGCTCGGAGGCGGGCAGTGCCGGCCGTGACACGCGCGGCATGATCCGCCAGCACCAGTTCGACAAGGTGGAGATGGTGCAGATCACCACGCCAGAGCAGAGCTATGAAGCGCTTGAAGAGATGGTGTGCCACGCCGAGGCCGTGCTGCAAAAGCTGGAGTTGCCGTACCGCGTGATGTCGCTGTGCACCGGTGACATGGGCTTTGGCGCGACCAAGACCTATGACCTGGAAGTGTGGTTGCCCGCGCAGAGCGCCTACCGCGAGATCAGCTCGGTGTCGAACTGCGAGGCCTTCCAGGCCCGCCGCATGCAAGCCCGCTACAAGAATGCCCAAGGCAAGAACGAGTTGGTGCACACCTTGAATGGCTCGGGCCTGGCGGTGGGGCGTGCCATGGTGGCCGTGCTGGAAAACCACCAGCAGGCCGATGGCGCGGTGTACGTGCCCGTGGCCTTGCGCCCCTATCTGGGTGGTGCCGAACTGCTGCGCGGCTGACCACACCCACTTGCGTTAACGGCTACAAGTCCTGCTATACTCACGGGCTACGCCGTTGACCACGAGCGCACCAGTTTTTCGGAGAGGTGGCAGAGTGGTCGAATGTACCTGACTCGAAATCAGGCGTACCGCAAGGTACCGTGGGTTCGAATCCCACCCTCTCCGCCAAAAATGGCCCAAACACCCAGTACGCAGCGGTGTTTGGGCTTTTTCTTTTCGGCATGACCTCTCGCTCGACCTTGCTGCCTG
>JAGOKC010000127.1 GCA_017994835.1 Aquabacterium sp.
CGCTGCCGTGGGGGCCGCCCTGTTGGGTGCCGGCCTGCTGACCTGGATGGAGCGGCGCTGGCCTGACATCCAGGAGGCACTGATTGGGGCCCTGTTTGTGCTGGCCTCGTGCGTAGGCATCTTGCTGCTGGCGGGCAACCCTCATGGTGGCGAACACCTCAAAGACCTGCTGGTGGGGCAGATTCTGTGGGTGACACCCGACCAATTGTGGGGCGTGGCCACCTTGTCTGCCGGCGTCCTGGCGGTGTGGTTTGGGGCACAGCGCTGGATGGGGCAAACAGGCTTTTACCTGCTGTTCGCGTTGGCAGTGACGGCCTCGGTGCAATTGGTAGGGGTGTACCTGGTGTTCAGCAGCCTGATCATGCCGGCGCTGGCCGTGCGCATGGCACCGCCGCGCTGGCAATTGCCCCTGGCGTGGGGAGCAGGCGCACTGGCCTACACCCTGGGCCTGTGCATATCAGCCATGCTCGACTGGCCCTCGGGGGCCGTGGTGGTGGTGGCGATGGCCCTCGTGAGTGTCGTCTTCAGTACCGCTCTTTCGTACGCAAAACTTCAACACCCAAAATCGGCATGACCACATCCTCCCTCAGTCAGCATGGCCCACAACGGGGTCATCACAAGAATTGGTTTCGATGGCTCTGCGTGAGCGGTTGGATTTTGCTTGTGAGCTACCTGGAGTTTTACTGGTGGTGGCGTGAACACAAACCGCACATGCACGTGCTGATGGATGCCTCACAAGGTGTGCTGACGGGCACCCCTCACTGGCGTGCCTACCAAAATCGCTTGCTGGGCCCAGCGTTGGTGCATGCATTGGGCTGGTTCAGTGCCTTGCCACTGAAAACCCTGGCGATCATCGGGCTGCTGTCGAGCAACACCATGCTGTACGTCATGTGTGCTCGTCTGGGTGCCGCTCAGGGCATCACAGGATGGCCGGTGGCAGTCCCGCTGCTGCTGCCGTGGGCAGTGTGGCGATTGGGGAGTCACTTTTGGAGCTATCCGTGGGATTTCGTTGAAACACACGTGCTGCTGATGCTGGCTTACCTGGCATGCACGCTTCCCACAGCCCGCATCGGTTGGTTGGTGGCATTGTTTGCGGTGGCCATCACCTCTCGCGAGTCGGCCCTGTTCATTCCGCTGTTCATCATCATCCGGGCTGTCTTGACGGACTTTCCCGAGCGCTGGCGTCACCTTGTTCTTGCGCTGGCCATGATGGTGGCGGGTGTGGTGTTTGTGCAAGCCACCCGCCACCTGCTTTTCGTGCACTCTTCTCTGCCGGAGGTGGGACTCGACCACGCACACGCAGCGCTCGGCAACCACCTCACTTTCGACATCAATCAGGCAGATTGGATCAACTTCCTTGCAACCGGCGCGCACCGCAACGCCTTCATCCTGGTCATCGTCCTGACGGTGTTCTACGCCGGGGCGGGTTGGCAACTTTGGCGACGCAATGCGCTCTCAGGGGCCGCGCTGGCATGGACGATGTTGGCCTACATGCTCGCCATTGTTCGCTTTGCACACATCAAAGAGGGGCGCATCTACCAACCAGTTGGGGCCTGCACTGCGCTGCTGGCCTTCTACCTTTGGCTGCATACCCAAAACCCTCGCCAAAACCACGCCAGCAAAACCACCCTCCCAGGGTGACGCCGCCCCCACCCTCGGGTGCTACACTTTTCCGCTTTGGTGGACTGGGGAAAGTGTCTCCGGAAACCAGGCGTCAGCCACGTGGCTGGCACACCGACCGATTGGATTGATTGCTCCATGTTGCCCAAGCTTCTCACCTCGATTTTTGGTAGCCGTAACGAACGCTTGCTGAAGGAATACCGGCGCACGGTGACCAAGATCAACGCACTGGAGCCCACGTTCGAAGGCTTGAGCGATGATCAGCTGCGCGCCAAGACCGAAGAGTTCCGGCAGCGTGTGGCCAAGGGTGAGGCGCTCGATGACCTGCTGCCTGAGGCCTTTGCCGTGGTGCGCGAAGGCTCCAAGCGCGTCTTCAAGATGCGCCACTTCGACGTGCAGTTGCTGGGCGGCATGGCCCTGCACAACGGCAAGATTGCCGAAATGCGCACCGGTGAAGGCAAGACCCTGACCGCCACCCTGCCCGTTTACCTCAATGCCCTGACCGGCAAGGGCGTGCACCTGGTCACCGTCAACGACTACCTGGCACGCCGCGACGCGGAGTGGATGGGCAAGCTCTACAACTTCCTGGGCTTGAGCGTGGGCATCAACCTGCCCCAGATGCCCCGTGAAGACAAGCAGACCGCTTACGCCGCTGACATCACCTACGGCACGAACAACGAATACGGCTTCGACTACCTGCGTGACAACATGGTGTACGAGGTGGCCGACCGCGTGCAGCGTCCGCTGAACTACGCCATCGTTGACGAAGTGGACTCGATCCTGATCGACGAGGCCCGCACGCCGCTGATCATCTCCGGCCAGGCCGAAGACCATACCGAGATGTATGTGCGCATCAACGCCGTGGTGCCGCACCTCAAGAAGCAGATCGGTGAAGCCGACCCGCGCACCGGTGAGGGCGTGATCGAGCCCGGCGACTTCACCGCCGACGAAAAGTCACGTCAGGTCTTCCTGACCGAAGCCGGCCACGAAAACGCCGAGCGCCTGCTGGCCGAAGCGGGCCTGCTGGTCGAAGGTGCCAGCCTGTACGACGCGGCCAACATCACCCTGATGCACCACCTGTACGCCGCGCTGCGTGCCCACCACCTGTTCAACAAGGACCAGCATTACGTGGTGCAGAACGGTGAAGTCACCATCGTGGACGAGTTCACCGGCCGCCTGATGTCGGGCCGCCGCTGGTCGGATGGCCTGCACCAGGCCGTGGAAGCCAAGGAAGGCGTGCACATCCAGGCCGAGAACCAGACCCTGGCCTCAATCACCTTCCAGAACTACTTCCGCATGTACAAGAAGCTGGCCGGCATGACCGGCACGGCAGACACGGAAGCGTTCGAGTTCCAGTCGATTTACGGCCTGGAAACCGTGGTAATTCCGCCCAACCGCGTGCTGGCCCGCAAGGATCAGCTCGACCTGGTTTACAAGACCGCCAAGGAAAAGTACACGGCCATTGCAGCCGACATCAAGGAATGCCACGAGCGCGGCCAACCCACGCTGGTGGGCACCACCTCGATCGAGAACTCCGAGCTGATCGCCCAATTGCTGACCCAGCAAGGCCTGCCGCACCAGGTGCTCAACGCCAAGCAGCACGCCCGTGAAGCCGAGATCGTGGCCCAGGCCGGTCGCCCGGGCATGGTCACCATCGCCACCAACATGGCGGGCCGCGGCACCGACATCGTGCTGGGTGGCAACATCGAAAAAGACATTCAGAACATCGAGGCCGACGCGTCGCTGGACGAGGCCGCCAAGGCCGCCAAGATCGAAGCGCTGAAGACCGAGCAGGCCGAGCTGAACGCCAAGGTCAAGGAGCTGGGTGGCCTGCGCATCATCGCCACCGAGCGCCATGAATCGCGCCGCATCGACAACCAGTTGCGTGGCCGTGCCGGTCGTCAGGGCGACCCAGGGTCTTCGCGCTTCTACCTGTCGCTGGACGATCCGCTGATGCGCATCTTCGCGGGCGACCGCGTGCGCGCCATCATGGACCGCCTGAAGATGCCCGAGGGCGAAGCGATCGAAGCCGGCATCGTGAGCCGCAGCATCGAGAGCGCCCAACGCAAGGTCGAAGGCCACAACTTCGACATGCGCAAGCAACTGCTGGAGTACGACGACGTGTCGAACGACCAGCGCAAGGTGATCTACCAGCAGCGCAACGAGATCCTCGACCAGTCAGATGTGGCGGAATCCATTGCCAGCCTGCGCAAGGGCGCACTGACCGACGTGGTGCGCACCTTCGTGCCCGCCAACAGCCTGGAAGAGCAGTGGGACCTGGTCTCGTTGGAGAAGGTACTGGCCGAGGAATGGCAGGTCACGGTCGAACTGGTGAAGTGGGTGGAAAACGCCACCTCGGCGGAAGACGAAGACATCGTCACGCGCGTGCTGGATGCGGGCCAACAAACCTACGAGAACAAGGTGGCCATCGTGGGCAAGGAGCAGTTCGGGGGCTACGAGCGCATGGTGCTGCTGCAGTCCATCGACACCCACTGGCGTGAGCACCTCTCGGCGCTGGACTACCTGCGCCAGGGCATCCACCTGCGCGGCTACGCCCAGAAGAACCCCAAGCAAGAGTACAAGCGCGAGGCCTTCGAGCTGTTCGCCCAGTTGCTGGCCGTGGTCAAAATGGACGTGACCCGCACGCTGCTGAACGTGCGCATCCAGACGCAGGAAGAAGCCGCGCAGGCCGCCCAGGCCATCGAGCA
>JAGOKC010000062.1 GCA_017994835.1 Aquabacterium sp.
CAGCATGTTGTGGCGTGCAGGGCTGGATGGGCTCATCACTGATCGGGTGGATGTGTTCGAGCCCCAGGCGCGCCTGGGGGCGAATCCGGCACGCCTGATGGTGGAGTCTGAGGGCTGGATGGCCTGATGTTGGTTTCGGCTTACGTCTGGAGGGTTTGATACACCCATTTCGAGGGTGGCGCGGGTGGGGCAGCTGTTCCGAATTAAAATACAAAATTACAAAGCGAAACCTAAAGAGGTCTAGCGTTAACGTTGTCTCGGTGGTGAACCGGATGAGCTTGAGAGCTGTCGGCTCCTGTTGAGTGGCGTGTGAAGTGCGAATTGGTGATTCTGGAATGGGCTGCGTATGCCGATGGTTTGGGCACTCGGGACGAGTGGCTGGCGTGGGCATGCGGTCCTGCGCGTCTGCCGGCTGAGTACGTTCAGCAAGTGCCGGCGCTGTCAGACATGCCGGCCATGATGCGCCGTCGGGTCGACCGCTTGGGGCGCCTTGCCTGCCAGGTGGCCTACTGGTGCCAGCAGGTCGCCGGTGATGCTCCCCTGGTTTTTGCGTCGCGTTACGGCGACGCTCACCGCTCGCTCCAGCTTCTGTGTGACCTGATTCAGCAGCAGCCGCTGTCTCCGACGGGGTTTGCGCTGTCGGTGCACAACGCCGTGGCTGCCTTGTATTCCATTGCACGCGGTGACACACGCAATGCGGTGGTCGTGGCCGGCGGGCGCGCGACAGTCTCCGCTGCCTTGGTCGAAGCGGCGGCACTGATTGCCGACGGTGAATCCGAGGTGTTGGTGGTGTGCTACGAGGCGCCTTTGCCTGAGCACTACGCGCATTTTCAGGATGAGCAGGTCTGCGAGTTTGCCTGGGCATGGCGTGTGGCAGGGGCGCATCGTGGTGAAGATGGGATCTCCGTCCAGGTGCAGCTCGCTCAGGATGCCGCGGAGACCGCGACGCAGCCCCTCACGGCTTGGCCCGAAGGTCTGGCGGTCTTGCGGCAGGTGCTCCGGCAAATCGGGAAGGCGGGGGGCGACGAGGAGCTGGTTCGTCACGACCGACCCGGTGTGCGCGCACGCTGGAGTGTCCATGCTTGATCGCCTGGGCTGGTGTTGGCGCCTGGTCGCCACCGGGCTGTGTTTCGCCGGTTTTGGTCTGGGCGGCTTGCTTTTGTGGGCCTTGGTGTTCCCGACCGTGTCGCTGCTGATCCGCGAACCGGCGCAGCGTGCGCGTGTGTCGCGGCGGATCATCCACCTGACCTTCCGCTTTTTTGTGGGCCTGATGCGCTGGCTGGGCGTGCTGACCTACGAGGTGCATGGCCTGGAGAGGCTGAATCGCCCCGGATTGCTCATCCTGGCCAACCACCCCTCGCTCATTGATGTGGTGTTCCTGATCTCTTTCACGCCCCTGGCGGACTGTGTGGTCAAGGCGGCCTTGCTGCGCAACCCTTTCACCCGTGGGCCGGTGCTGGCGGCGCGGTTCATTTTCAACAACGCCGGACCGCCGATGTTGAGCGACTGCATTGCCTCAGTGCAGTCGGGCAGTCACCTCATCATTTTTCCGGAGGGCACGCGCTCGACCCCCGGGGCACCGCTGGCCTTGCAGCGTGGCGCAGCGAATGTGGCCGTCAGGGGACACATCCCGATCACGCCGGTCGTGATCACCTGCGACCCATCGACGCTGACCAAGGGCGAGCCATGGTGGCGTGTGCCGCCCAAGCGGCCGCATTTCTGTCTGCTGGTGCGCGAAGACCTGCCGACCGACAAGCTGATCGAGGGCTGTACCAGTGATGCGCTGGCCGCTCGTCGATTGACCGATTACCTGAGCGATTACTTCACATCGGAGACCCGTCGTGACTGTTGACATGGATACCCAAACGCTGGAACAGGAGATCAAGGAGCTGATCATCAGCTCCCTGGCACTGGAAGACATCTCCCCCGAGGAGATCAACCCCACCGAGCCTTTGTTTGTCAAAGGCCTGGGGCTGGACTCCATCGACGCGCTGGAGCTGGGGCTGGCCCTGCAGCGCAAGTATGGGGTGTCCGTGTCGTCCGACTCGGAAGAAACCCGTCGCCACTTCGGGAGCGTGCGCGCGCTGGCTGCGTTCGTGACGGCCCAGCGTGCGCGTTGATGCACGCTTGTGAAATCTTGCGGAATGCCTGTTATGACCAAAGACGAAATCCTTCAACGCATCGTTGACATCCTGGTGAAGACCTTTGATCTGGATCCCGCTTTGGTGGTGCCGCAGGCCCGCCTGCGCGAAGATCTGGACATCGACAGCATCGATGCGGTGGACCTTATGGTGCAGCTCAAACCCATGGTGGGCCAGCGCTTGCAGCCGGAGGCTTTCAAGACGGTGCGCACTGTCAATGATGTGGCCGATGCCTTGTACAAGCTGGTGTCTGGCGAGCAGGTCGGTGCCTAAGCGGCTGTGGAGCAACCTCGCCCTGGGGGCGGTGACCCTGGCGTATCCCGCCGTGGTCTATCTGTCTCTGGGGCGGTTTGAGCCGCGCTGGCTGGCCTTGCTGTTGCTGGCCATCGCCTTGGTGCGCCTGGGCTTGGGTCGCACGCTGGCGACCTGGGGGGTGGTGGTGGTGGCGTTGACTCTGGCCATGATGAGTTGGCTGGGCAATGCCTTGATGCCGGTGAAGCTCTACCCGGTGGCCGTGAATGTCTTCATGCTGGTGATGTTTGCCTCGACCCTCATCCATCCACCCAGCGCGGTCGAACGCCTAGCCCGATTGAGAGAGCCCGATCTGCCCGAGGTGGCCGTTGTGTACACCCGCAAGGTCACGTTCGTGTGGTGTGGTTTCTTCCTGATCAATGGCAGCATCGCCTTGGCCACGACCCTGTGGGGTACGGAGGCGCAGTGGGCACTCTACAACGGCGCCATTTCTTACGTCTTGATGGGTATGATCGCCGCGGTGGAGTGGTTGGTGCGCCAGCGCGTTCGCGGTTCGGCTGCGACGGTGCCGATGACCGGGAGGCCGCATGCGTGAATGGATAGCGCTGAGCGAGTTGGCCTGCCGACCGGCTGATGGCGACCGGGTGGTGGCGCGGCTACCGGATGGTGCGCGCCGCACGCATGCAGATTTCGTGGCGCTGGTGGCGCGCTGGCAGTGCGCCTTCCTGGCTCAGGAGCGCCGCGTGTGGGCGCTCTATGTACAGGACCCCTTGGCATTTGCCGCTGCCTTGTTCGGCGCCTGGCATGCTGGCAAGGAGGTGCTGCTGCCCGGCGATGATCGACCAGCCACCTTGGCGGCATTGCGGGAGCTGGGCTGTGGTTTGGCAGGTGATCTGCCCGAGGGCTTGCAGGCGGCTGCGCCGGGTGGGGCGATACCTGCGCGGCATCCCCTGGATCTGGACGCCACGGTGCTGAAGGTGTTCACCTCGGGGTCGCAAGGGCAGCCACAGGCCATTGACAAGACCCTGGCGCCGTTCTGGTCCGAGGTCGAGGCACTGGAGCAGGCCTTCGGTTCGCGCATGGATCAGGGGGGCACGGATGCGCCGGTGATCTGGGCCACGGTGTCCCATCAGCACATCTACGGGCTGCTCTTTCTGGTGTTGTGGCCGCTGGCCGCCGGGCGACCCCTGGCGACCCAGCGTCTGCTGTATCCGGAGGACATGATCCAGGCGCTGGGCATCGGCCCTGCGGTGCTGGTGGCCACGCCAGCGCACCTCAAACGCTTGGGCGAGCATCTGAACTGGGCGGCGGTGCGTGCGAACGTGCGAGCGGTCTTTTCGTCCGGCGGACCTCTGCCTTTTGAGGTGTCCACGCAGGTGGCGGACCTGATGGGTGAGCGGCCGATCGAGGTGTTTGGTAGCTCTGAGACCGGTGGCATCGCCTGGCGCCAGGCCAGCCAGGCTGACACCGCCTGGGCGCCGTTTGCCGATGTGCAGTGGCGCATGGAGGAGGGCTGTCTGTCCGTCCATTCGCCGCGTCTGCCGGCGGCAGGCTGGTGGCGCACGTCGGACCGGGTCGAGCCAGCGGGCCAGGGTAGCTTCCGGCTGTTGGGTCGGCAGGACCGCATCGTCAAGATCGAGGAAAAGCGGGTGTCACTGACCGCGGTCGAGCAGGCTTTGCGTGATACCGAGTTGGTGCAGGAAGCTCGGGCTGTGGTTGTGTCCACACCCATTGGTGAGCGTGTGGGCGCGGTGCTGGTGCTGTCGAACGCCGGGCGTGCGCTGGTGGCGCAAGGGCGCCGAGCCCTGACAGATCGGCTGAAAGAGGCCTTGGTGAGCACGCTTGAGCCGATGGCCTTGCCCCGGCGTTTGCGTATGGTCGACGCGATGCCGCTCAATGCCCAGGGCAAGACCCCGGAAGGCTTGCTGCGCGAGCTGTTTGCCGAGACCGCGCCGAGCGGTGCGGCGATGCCCGAGTCACCCCCGGTGACGTGGCTCACGCGCGGCGCCGACGAGGCCCTCGCGAGCCTGGACATCCATGAACGCCTGTCGGTGTTCAAAGGCCATTTCGACCGTGCGCCGATTCTGCCGGGTGTGGCGCAGCTGGATTGGGCGCTGATGTTGGGGCGGACGTGTTTTGACCTGCCGGCCCACTTCGTGCGCCTGGAGGCACTCAAGTTTGTGAATCCAGTGACGCCCAGGACCCGCTTGTACGTCAGCCTGCAGCGCAAGACCAAGCCGCAGGAGCCCGATCTGGCGGTGTTGCAGTTCCGTCTGTACTCGCAAGCCCCGCAAGCGGACGCGGCGGATGCTGATGGTGAGGTGCGAGAGCACGCCAGTGGCCGCGCGGTCTGGCGCGTCGACGAGGGAGCCGGCCATGTTTAAGCCGGTGGCGGTCATCCCTTGCTACAACCACCCGCAAACCATTGGGTTGATGGTCGACTCGGTGCGGGCGCGCGGCCTGCATGTCATTGTCGTGGACGATGGCTGTGAGCCCGGCTGCGCCCGGGTGCTCGATGAGTTGGCCGCCCGGCAAGGCACGGGCATGACCCTGGTGCGCCTGCCCGTGAACCAGGGCAAGGGCGGCGCCATGATGGCGGGACTGCGTCAGGCGCTGGCCTTGGGCTTCAGTCACGCTTTGCAGATTGATGCCGATGGTCAGCACGATGTGGCCGACATCGACCAGTTCCTTGCTGCGGCAGCACGTAACCCCGACGCGGTGATCTGTGGGGTGCCGGTTTACGACGCATCCGTGCCCAAGGGGCGCCTGTATGGCCGCTACCTCACCCATGTCTGGGTCTGGATCAACACGCTCTCGCTGGACATCCGCGACTCGATGTGCGGGTACCGGGTCTATCCGCTGCAGCCTGCGGTGCATTTGATCGATCAGGTCAAACTGGGCCGCCGCATGGACTTCGATCCGGAGTTGCTGGTGCGACTGCACTGGCGTGGGGTGCCCGTCGTCAGTCTGCCGACCCGGGTCAGCTACCCTCTGGATGGGGTCTCGCATTTCAAGATGCTGCAGGACAACGTGCTGATCTCGGGCATGCACGCCCGCCTGTTCCTGGGCATGCTGCTGCGTGTGCCCATGCTGTTGTGGCGCAAGGTGGCTTGATGGCGCAAGCACCTGTGGCAAAGGACACTGCTGCCCCGCACTGGGCGAGTCTGACCGAGCACACGTTTGTCTCGGGCATCCGTTTGCTGTTCTGGATCTACCGCGTTCTGGGGCGCCTGCCGTTTCGGGCTTGCCTGTACCCCGTTGTCATCTACTACTGGGCGACCCGGCGCGAGGCACGTCATGCGTCTTTGGCCTATCTGCAAAGCCTGGAGGCTCATACGCGGGTGCTGGGCCACGCCGCGGGCTGGCGGGACACGCTGGCCCACTTCCTGTCCTTTGCCGACACCATTCTGGACAAGCTCTTGGCCATGAGTGGGGCCATGCCCGAGGGGGCCTTGCGCACGGTGGGTGAAGAAGGCCTGATGGCGCTGGTCGCACAGGGGCGGGGAGCGGTCATCGTCACGGGGCATGTGGGCTGCATGGAGCTGTGTCGCGTCAGTGCTGAGCGCCATCGTGGCGTGCGCCTCAATGTCCTGGTGCACACCATCCATGCCGAGCGTTTCAACCGGCTGTTGCAGCGCCTGCACCCTGACAGCGAGGTGCGCTTGATTCAGGTCACCGAGGTCAACCCGGCCACAGCCATTTTGCTGGCAGAGAAGGTGGCACAGGGCGAGTTCGTGGCGATCGCCGGGGACCGTGTGCCGGTGCATCAGAGCATGACGGTGCCAGCGTGCTTTCTGGGGCAGGAGGCGCAGTGGCCGGTTGGCCCCTATGTGCTTGCCGCCTTGCTCAAGTGCCCCTTGTACGCGATGGCCTGTGTGCGCGAGCCCTTGCCTGGTGGCGGCCTGGGCTACGTGCTGCATGCGCATTGCCTGGCGGAGCAACTGGTGCTGCCGCGCAAGGCCAGGGCGGAAGCCATGACCGCCTGTGCGCAGCAGTTTGCGGATTGGCTGGAGACCGTGCTCGCACGCTCGCCCCTGGCCTGGTTCAATTTCTTTTCTTTCTGGCAGCAGGGGGCGGTGGCGCCTCGAGCGAAACAACATGACGGATCAACACACTGAGGGCGCCCAGGCGGTGGTCTTTGACGGCCAGCGCCTGGCGATCGACGATGTGGTCGCGCTGGCGTCGCGCCAGCGGACTGCGCAACTGAGCAAGCAGCCTGCGTTCACAGCGCGCATTGAGCGCGGCGCGGCCTTTCTGGATCGTCTGCTGCGCGAGGACGGGGTCATTTACGGCGTCACGACGGGCTATGGCGATTCCTGCACGGTCAGCATCCCGCCCGAGCTGGTCGCCGAGTTGCCGCATCACCTCTACACCTATCATGGCATTGGGGCCGGGCGCTATCTGAGCCCGCAGGAGACGCGAGCCGTGCTGGTGGCGCGTCTGGCGTCGTTGTCGCAGGGCGTTTCGGGCGTCAGTCTGGGCCTGTTGGTGCAACTGGAACAGCTGTTGGTGCACGACGTGCTGCCGCTGATTCCCGCTGAGGGCTCGGTGGGCGCTAGTGGCGACCTCACGCCCCTGTCCTATGTGGCGGCGGTGTTGTGTGGCGAGCGTGATGTCTGGTGGGAAGGGCGTGTGCAGCCGGCCAAGGAGGTTTTGCCGCGCATTGGTCTGCAGCCGCTGCGCTTGCGCCCGAAAGAGGCGCTGGCCCTGATGAACGGGACCTCGGTGATGACCGGCCTGGCCTGCCTGGCCTGGCAGCGCGCCGAGCGCCTGGTGCGCCTGGCCACGCGGGTGACAGCCTGCAATGTGTGGGCAGCCGATGGCAATGCCCACCATTTCGACGAGACCTTGTTTGGCTTCAAGCCGCATCCCGGGCCGCAATCGGTGGCGCAGCGTTTGCGCCAGGACTTGAACTGTGATCGCCCGGCGCGCAATGAGCAGCGCTTGCAGGATCGCTACTCCCTGCGTTGCGCGCCCCATGTCATCGGTGTGCTGGCCGACGCCTTGCCCTGGCTGCGTCAGCTCATCGAGAACGAGCTCAACAGCGCCAATGACAACCCGCTGATCGACCCCGATGGCGAGCGCGTGCTGCACGGCGGGCACTTTTATGGTGGCCACATCGCCATGGCGATGGACACGCTCAAGACCGCCGTGGCCAACGTGGCCGACCTGCTCGATCGCCAACTGGCCTTGCTGGTCGACAGCAAGTTCAACCATGGCTTGCCGTCCAACCTGTCGGGGGCCCAGGGGCCGCGCGCCGCGATCAACCATGGTCTCAAGGCCTTGCAGATCAGTGTGTCTGCCTGGACGGCCGAGGCCCTCAAGCACACGATGCCGGCGTCGGTGTTCTCGCGTTCGACCGAGTGTCACAACCAGGACAAGGTCAGCATGGGCACCATCGCCGCGCGCGACGCGTTGCGTGTGCTGGAGCTGACCGAGCAGGTGGCGGCCGCCATGCTGATCGCCGCCCGTCAGGCCCTGACCTTGCGTCAGCGGGTGGGAGCCTTGCCGCTGCCGGATGCGCTCGCCGCTTTCCTGGGGCAGTTGTCCGATCACATAGCCTTGGTGGACGAGGACCGCGCGCTGGATGTCGATTTGCGCCGTCTGATTCAGGGCATCCACGATGGGGTGTGGGAGCCGTATCGTGAGTGAAGCGATCCCATCCGAGGCGCGCCCGGATCTCAGTCACGAGATCGAGCTGACGCCGGCCTTCCATGACCTCGATCCGATGGACATTGTCTGGCATGGCAATTACGTCAAGTACCTCGAGATCGCGCGCAATGCCCTGATGGCCAAGTTCGGCTATGACTACCCGCAGATGCGCGAGTCGGGCTATGCCTGGCCCATCGTGGACATGCGGATGAAGTACGTCGGCTCCATCCACTATGGCCAGCGGGTCCGCATCCGCGCCACGATCGTGGAGTGGGAGAACCGCCTGCGCATCGACTACCTGGTCATCTGCGCCGAGACGGGCGCGCGCTTGCACAAGGCGAGCTCGATCCAGGTGGCGCTGTGCATCGCCACACGGGAGATGTGCTGGGTGTGTCCGCCCGTGTTGTTCGAGCGCCTGGGCGTGAAAGGGCCGCAACCATGAAGCGACGTCAACTCATGACGTGGATGGGCGGGGCGGTGCTGATGTCGTTCTGGCAGGCCCATGACGGGCATGCGCAATCGCCATCACCATCGCAATCGCAATCGTCCCTGCCGGACTGGTTGACCGAAGCTGCCCGTCGCATGGACAACGCAGTGGTCATCCGTGGCGACTTCGAGCAAATCAAGGCGATCAAGGGCTTCAAGAAGCCGCTGCTGTCACGCGGCCGTTTTCTGATCGCGCGGGGCCAGGGCATTCAGTGGCTCACGCTCGAACCCTTTCCCTCCACGCTGGTGGTCACGCGTGAGCGGCTGATGACGGTCACCGAGGGAGGCGTGCAGCAGATGGATGCGCGCCAGGAGCCTGGCTTGCGTGCGGTCAACGAGTTGCTGATGGCGGTGTTGGGGGGCGACCTGCGAGCGTTGGGCAAGCGCTTCCAGGTCGACGGCGCTTTGCAGGGTTCGCAAGGCTGGCGCATGTCACTGGTGCCCAAGGATGAGGCCTTGCGGCGCTTCATTGCCCGCATCGACATGGAGGGAGACCGCCATGTCCAGCAGGTGCGCCTGACCGAGGGCTCCGGCGATGAGAGCCGCATCCGCTTTGCTCACCACAGCAGCACCAGCCTGACTCAGGCTGAAGCCGCGCGCTTCAATTGAAGACAGACAAGGGGCTGGGTGTGAGCGATCGTTCTGAACGTGGACCCCTCTGGCTGCCGCTGTTGTGGCTGCTGGTGGTCGCCGTGCTGGGCTGGCACCAGTGGCAGTTCTGGCAGTCGCCGCGGCTGGACTCTGACGTGTTTGCGCTGTTGCCGCAGGACGAGCAGCAACCCGCTGCACAGCGGGCGATGAAGCAGTTGGCCGAGCAGGGCGAGCGGCGTGTGGTGGTCATGCTGGGCGGTGCTGACTGGGAACGGGTCCGCCAGGCGGCGCAGCGATTTGACCACGCACTTCAGGCGCAACAGGCCGGTCTCCAGCCTGTGCAGGATGTCGTGCCGTCCGATCAGGTCATGTCCTTCTATGCGCCCTGGCGGGACGTATTGCTGACCGATGCGCAGCGCGCGTTCTTGCCTCTGGCCGATGCATCGGCTTTGGCGGCCCAGGCGCTCGGCCGGCTTCATGGCTTCAGCACGGGGCAGCCCACCACATGGCAGGCCGATCCCTTGGGCTTGTGGTCGTCCTGGTGGGCCGAGCGGGGTGGCTTGACCGCGGCACGGCCACGCGATGGCCTGCTGTGGGTGAAAGAATCCGGCGCCGGCCGCGAGTGGGCCGTGTTGCTGTACGAAACCCAAGGGTCGGCCTTTCGGTTTGATGGCCAGCGCCGTTGGGCCGATGCGCTGGTGCACGCCGAGTCGGCGGCGCGGGGCGACCTCGGTGCTGGCTTGACGGTACTGGCTGCGGGTGTGCCCTTGCACGCGGAAGCGGGGGCTGCACAAGGCAACCAAGAAATGAACACCATTGGCTGGGGCTCGCTGTTGGCGGTGATCGCCCTGGTACTGGCGACGTTCCGGGCGGCCGGCCCGATGCTGTTGATCGCCGTGTCTTTGGTGATCGGTTGCGCTGCGGGTTTGTCGGCCACCGTGCTGGTCTTCGGTCAGGTTCACCTGCTGACGCTGGTGTTTGGTGCCAGCCTCGTTGGGGTGGCCGAGGACTTCGGGATTCACTACTTTGCCTCCCGGCTGGGGACCCCCGATCAGCCACGCTGGGCCTTGATGCGGCACTTGCTGCCCGGTCTGTTGCTGGCGCTGGCCACCAGCGTGCTGGGTTATCTCGTGCTGGCGGTGGTGCCCTTTCCAGGCTTGCGGCAGATGGCCTTGTTCTCTGCCGTGGGCCTGACGGCGGCCTTCGCCACGGCGGTTTGCTGGTTCCCCTGGCTGGACCGCGGCCAACTCCAGGACGGCCGCTTTGCGCAGAGCATCGCCTCGAGCCTGGGGCATTGGCCGGTGTTGACACGGGCCCGCTTGTGGATCGCGCTGGTGATCCTGGCCATCGTCTGTGCTGTGGGCTTGGCGCGCCTGCAGGTCAACGACGACCTGCGGCAGTTGCAGTCATCGCCGCCCGCCTTGATGAGGGCGCAGATGGCCGTGGGGCGTTTGCTGCAGATGCCCAGTCCCGCACAGTTCTTCCTGGTGCAGGGCCGCACGGAAGACGAGGTCCTGAGCCGGGAGGAAGCCCTCAAGCAGGCCCTGACTTCGTGGCAGGCGCAAGCGCCTCAACCAGGCGGCCCCATTGGCGTGAGCGCGGTGTCCGACTGGGTGCCGTCGCGCCAGCGACAGGACGACAACCACGCGTTGACACAAGCGCGCGAGACCGCCGTGTTGCAGGCCGTGGGATCTGTGGTGGGGGAGGACCTGCGCCGACCGGCCTTCGCTACACAAGCCCTGACGGTGAGCCAATGGCTCGCCAGCCCGGCTTCCAGTGGTCTGCGTGCCCAATGGCTAGGGGCGCAGGACGAAGGCTTCGCCAGTGTCGTGCTCATCCGTGGCCTGAGCCAGCAGACTCAGGCCCAGGCCCTGCGCGAACTCGCCCCCACGCTGGCCGGCGTGCAATGGGTGGACCGCCCCAACGACATCTCCGAGTTGATGGGGCGCTTTCGCGTGACCATGACCTGGTTGCTGGGGCTCGGACATGGGCTGGTGCTGCTGACCCTGTACCTGCGCTTTGGTCGCGCGGCGTGGCGGGCCTGGTTGCCCTGCGCCTTGGGTTCCTTGGTCTGCGTGGCGGTCCTGGGGCTGCTGGGGGAGCCTTTCCAGTTGTTCAACCTGCTGGCCCTGATGCTCCTGCTGGGCATGGGGGTGGACTACGGCATCTTCTTGCTGGAACACCCGGGTGAGCAGCAGGCCCATGCCTGGCTGGCGGTGCTCCTGGGGGCCATCAGCACCGGCCTGTCTTTTGGGCTGTTGGCCCTGTCGTCCACACCGGCCTTGCGGGCCTTCGGGCTGACCTTGTTGATCGGCTTGACGCTGGTCTGCCTGTTGGCCCCGACCATGCGACTGATTCATCAAACGGACAAAACAGAAAGAGGAAACTCGTGAAGCGGGAACACACAGACATTCTGATCATCGGTGCCGGCCCGGCAGGCTCTGTGGCGGCGGGACTGTTGAGAAAGCAGGGGCATCAGGTGCTGATCCTGGAAAAGGAGACCTTCCCACGCTTTTCGATCGGCGAAAGCCTGTTGCCGCAAAGCATGGCCTACATCGAAGAAGCTGGCATGCTGCAAGCAGTGGTGGAGGCCGGGTTCCAGTTCAAGAATGGTGCCTCGTTTGCGCGCGGTGAGCGTTACACCGAGTTCGACTTCCGGGACAAGTTCTCCGCCGGCTGGGGCACCACCTACCAGGTACAGCGCGCCCGCTTCGACCATGTGCTGGCGAAAGAGGCAGAGCGCCTGGGCACCGAGGTTCGCTATCGGCATGAGGTGCTGGCCGTCGACCTGGCCGGCGAGCAACCCGTTGTGACCGTGCGCGACCCGGCCGGCGAGACCTACGAGGTCAGTAGCGCCTTCCTGCTCGATGCCAGCGGCTTTGGCCGGACGCTGCCTCGCCTGCTGGATCTGGAGTACCCGTCCAACTTCCCGGTGCGTGGTGCCATCTTCACGCACGTGAAGGACAACATGCCCCTTGGGGGCGAGTTTGACCGTCAGAAGATCCGGATTTCGGTGCACCCCGAGTTCTGCGACGTCTGGTACTGGACCATCCCCTTCTCCGATGGACGCTGTTCCCAGGGCGTGGTGGCGCACACGGACTTTCTGGCGCGCTACACGGGCACCGACACCGAACGCCTGCAGCAGTTGGTCTCCGAAGAGCCGGGCCTGGCCCGCTTGCTGGCCAATGCGGAGTGGGACACGCCTGCGCGTCACATCACCGGCTACTCGGCCAATGTGAAGAGCCTGTGGGGACGGGGCTACGCGCTGCTGGGCAATGCGGGCGAGTTTCTCGATCCCGTCTTTTCCAGCGGTGTCACGATCGCCTTCAAATCCGCCAGCCTGGCGGCGGCTTGTCTGGACCGGCAGTTCAAGGGTGAGACCGTGGACTGGGAGGCCGACTACGCTCGCCCCTTGAAGGCGGGTGTGGACACCTTCCGCGTGTTTGTCGAGTCCTGGTACGCCGGCGGCTTCCAGCAGGTTATCTTCCACGAGAACGCATCGCCTGAGGTCCGCCGCATGATTGCGTCCATTCTGGCTGGCTACGCCTGGGACACATCCAACCCCTATGTCGCCGATGCCAAGCGACGCCTGGGCGTGCTGGAGGCCTTGTGCGCCCAGTGAGCCGGTCGCGTCGGCATGTGCTGGCCGCACTGATGGGCGGCTGCTTGGTCTTGGCGCTGAGCGGCTGTGCCAGTTGGCGGCCTGCTGAATCGACGCCCCTGTTGCGTCTGAGTCCGGCCTCGCTGGGCCGGGAGTTGGCCGTCGTGCAGCGCATGGAGGTCGAAGCACAGGGACAGGTGCGCGCCTTCGAGACCGTGCTGGAAGTCGATCCGGACGAACTGCGTCTGGCCGTGCTGCAAATGGGGCAGACCATCGCGCGCCTGTCCTGGGATGGCCAGACGCTGACGCAGTCTCTGGCACCGGGCTGGCCCAGCGTGGTCTCCGCCGAAAATGTCTTGAGTGACCTGCAGTATGTCTGGTGGCCTCAGGCCCAGGTGCAAGGGGCTTTGCCCACTGGCTGGACTCTGCTGTCACGGGCCGATGGCCGCGAGTTGCGGCATGGCGACGCCGTGGTGTTCGACATGCGTGCGGTGCGCTCGGGCGTGATCGAACTGAGGCATCGTGAGCGTGGCTATGTCGTACGACTGCAGACACAAGGCGCACAACCTGATTTTGGGGCCCCATGACAGAGGTTTATCTGCAAGAACTTGGGCTGATCTGTTCGCTGGGCAGTGGCGTGGACACTGTACGCCAAGCGCTCATGGACCCCGATCAAGCCCGCGGCTTGACGCCGACAGATCGCTATTCCCCTGGGCGGGTCCTGCATATGGGCGAAGTGGTGCAGGCTTTGCCCGACTTACGACATCTGCCAGCTCCCTATCAGACCCGCAACAACGCCGTGGCCTGGGCGGCACTGTCGCAGATCCGGCCTGCGGTGGACGCGGCCATTGCCCGCTACGGCGCCGATCGCGTGGCCATCGTCTTGGGGACGAGCACGTCCGGCCTGCCAGAGGGCGAAGCCGCACGGGCGCAGTTCGAGCGCGATCAATCCTGGCCTGAGGGATTCAGCTATGCCCAGCAGGAATTGGGCAATCTCGCCGAGTGTCTGGCGGTGGGACTCGGCCTCACCGGCATCGCCCATGTCATTTCCACGGCCTGCTCATCGGGGGCCAAGGCGCTGGCCAGTGGCTCCCGCTTGCTGAAGGCGGGCCTGGCCGATGCGGTGATCGCCGGTGGTTGCGACGTGCTGGGTGCCTTTACCGTGGCAGGCTTTTCCGCGCTGGAGTCGGTCTCGCCCGAGGTGTGCAACCCCTTGTCGCAGCACCGTCGTGGCATCAATTTGGGCGAGGGTGCAGCTCTGTTCCTGATGGGACGCGACGCGGGGCCCGTCCAGCTTGTGGGCTGGGGAGAAACATCCGATGCCCATCACATGTCGGCACCGGACCCGACTGGCCTGGGGGCGATCCGTGCCATGCGCGCCGCGCTGGAGCGCGCCGGCCTGACGCCGGATGCCATCGACTACCTGAACTTGCATGGCACGGCGACCCCGCACAACGACGCGATGGAGTCACTCGCGGTGGCAGAGGTCCTGGGCTGCGAGGTCCCCGTCAGCTCGACCAAGCCCTTGACCGGTCACACCCTGGCGGCCGCCGGGGCGCTGGAGGCCGCCTTTGCCTGGCTGACGCTCGTCGACAATCCACAGGGCCAGTTGCCACCCCACTGGTGGGATGGGCAACCCGATCCGGCCTTGCCCGCCTTGGCCGTGGTGCGACCGGGCGAACAACTTGGCCGTGCGCCGCGCTATGTGATGTCCAATTCCTTTGCCTTTGGGGGCAGCAATGCCACCTTGATCCTGGGAGCTGCCTGATGGCTGAGAATCTGGCCGCTGTGGCGGTCGATGAGCTGGTTCCCCACCGCGGCGACATGAGCTGGCTGGACACGGTGTTGTCGGCGGATGACGAGACGGTGGTCGCGCAGGCCACCGTGCGACCCGACAGTTATTTTGTCCGTGATGGCCGCGCACCGGTGTGGGTCGGGGTGGAGTACATGGCGCAGGCGATCGCGGCCTGGGCCGGCAACCGTGCCCGGTTGAAAGGCCAGGCCGTCAAGGTCGGCTTGTTGCTGGGCACACGCCGCTACGCCGTGCACCGCCAGGCCTTTGTGGTGGGCGATTGCCTGCGCATCGAGGCCCGTTGCGAGCTGATGGGTGACAACGGCCTGGGCATGTTCGCCAGCCAGATCTTCGTCGATGACGCGCTGGCTGCTGAGGCCAATTTGTCTGTTTTTGAGCCGCCCAACGAGTCGGCGTTTCTGAATTTCTCTGGGGAGTCTGCATGACAGATCGGTTTGTGCTGGTCACAGGATCCAGCCGTGGCATTGGCCGGGCCATCGCCCTGCGCCTGGCCAAGGACGGCTTTGACATCGTGGTGCATTGCCGCCAGCAGCGTGAGCAGGCAGACGCAGTGGCCGATGCCGTGCGCGCGTTCGGTCGCGAGGCTCGCGTGCTGAGCTTCGATGTGGCCGATCGCGTGGCCGCCTCAGGCGCCTTGCTGGCGGACATGGATGCGCATGGCGCCTATCACGGCGTGGTGTGCAATGCCGGCATCGCGCGTGACAACGCCTTCCCGGCGATGAGCGGCGAGGAATGGGACGAGGTCATCCACACCAATCTGGACGCCTTCTACAACGTGCTCAACCCGGTGATCATGCCCATGGTGCGGCGGCGTGCGCCCGGTCGCATCGTGACGATGGCCTCGGTGTCCGGGCTGATGGGCAACCGCGGGCAGACCAACTACAGTGCCGCCAAAGCCGGCATCATCGGCGCCACCAAGGCACTGGCGATCGAGCTTGCCAAGCGCGAGATCACCGTCAACTGCGTGGCGCCCGGCTTGATCGACACCGACATGATCGAGCCCCATGTGCTGGAAGAGGCCCTCAAGATGATCCCGGCGCGTCGCATGGGACAGCCCGATGAGGTGGCGGCCGCAGTGGCTTTTCTGATGTCGCCCGATGCGGCTTACATCACCCGTCAGGTGATTTCGGTGAATGGAGGGATGGTCGGATGAAACGCGTGGTGATCACCGGAGTGGGGGCGCTCAGCCCTCTTGGACATGATTGGTCGACCGTGCGCGCTCGGCTGAAGGAAGAGCGCAATGTGGTGCAGTACCTGACGGCTTGGGATGGATACGAGGGACTGAATACGCGCATGGGGGCCCCAGTGGCGCCGTTTGAGTTGCCTGCGCACTACAACCGAAAAGCCACCCGCAGCATGGGACGTGTGGCCGTGATGGGCGTTCGCGCCAGCGAACTCGCGCTGATCGATGCCGGCTTGCTTGGCGATCCCTTGCTCAGCAGCGGTCGCCTGGGCATCTCATATGGTTCATCGGTGGGGTCGCCTGCCGCGATCGGAGATTTTGGCAACATGATCAGCCACAAGACCACGGAGGGGATCACGGCCAACACCTACATCAAGATGATGTCCCACACCGCGGCGGTCAACATCGGCGTGTTCTTCGGCATCACCGGGCGGATCATCACCACCTCCAGCGCCTGCACGGCGGGCAGTCAGGGCATTGGCTACGCCTTCGAAGCGATCCAGAGCGGTCGCCAGGTGGCCATGCTGGCTGGGGGCGCCGAAGAGCTCGATGCCATTGATGCAGCCGTTTTTGACACCTTGTTTGCCACCAGCACGGTCAACGACACCCCTCACCTGACGCCTCGGCCTTTCGACGCCAAGCGCGATGGCCTGGTGTTGGGGGAGGGCGCCTGCACCCTGGTGCTCGAAGAGTTGGGCCATGCCCAGGCGCGTGGTGCCCGGATTCTGGGCGAGATCATCGGTTTCGGCACCAACAGCGACGGCACCCATGTGACCCAACCCAATGCCCGCACCATGGC
>JAGOKC010000063.1 GCA_017994835.1 Aquabacterium sp.
GCCTGCAGACCTGCTCCGCACCGCACAGGAGGCCCCCCGTCATGGCTGAACCCGATCTGTTCCTGTCATTGGATCAGGGCACCCAAAGCGTGAGGGCCATGTTGTTTGATGCCCAGGGCCAATTGGTGGCCAAGTCACAGCAACACATCACGCCCTACTTCTCGAAACAGCCGAACTGGGCCGAGCAAAACGGCGAGTACTTCTGGCACCACCTCGGGCTGGCCTGCCAGAAGCTGTGGCAGACCCACCCGCAGTTGCGCGACCGGGTGGCTGCCGTGGCACTGGCCTGCCAGCGCGCCACCATGATCTGCCTGGACGAACATCGGCAACCCGTGCGCCCCGCCATCATCTGGCTGGACTCGCGGCGCACCGACCACTACCCGCACCTGCCCTTCTGGATGCGCTGGGGCGCAGCCGCCGTGGGGCTGTCTCACATGCTGTACCAGTTGCGATCAAAGGCCGAGTGCAACTGGCTGGCGGCCGATTTCCCACAGGACTGGGCACGCACGCGCCATTTCGTGCAGTTGTCGGCCTACCTGAGCTTGCAGCTCACCGGGCAGCTACAAGATGCGGTCTCATCGCAAGTGGGCTACGTGCCGTTTGACCACAAGCACCAGCGCTGGGCCGATGATGGCGACCTGAAATGGCAAGCACTGGCCGTGCGACGCGAGCAGTTGCCCCCCCTGGTGCAAGCCGCCCAGCCACTCGGCCGCATCACCCCGGAAGCAACCGCGCACACTGGCATCCCGGTGGGTCTGACCTTGTTTGCAGCCGGGGCTGACAAGGCCTGCGAGGTGCTCGCCTGTGGCGGCATCAGCCCGGAAGTGGCCTGCATCAGCTACGGCACCACCGCCACCATCAACACGGGCAACCCGCGCTATGTCGAGCCCAGCCCCTTCTTGCCCGCCTACCCCGCTGCGGTGCCACATGCCTACAACTCAGAAATCATCGTGCAGCGAGGCTACTGGATGGTGAACTGGTTCAAACGCGAGTTCGCGGCCCACGAAGTGCGCGAGGCGGAAGAGCGCGGCGTGACCCCGGAGACCCTGTTTGACGATCTGCTGACCGCCTCGCCCCCCGGCGCGATGGGCCTGGTCCTGCAACCCTTCTGGAACCCCGGCGTGAAATTCCCCGGCCCCGAGGCCAAGGGGGCCGTGATCGGCTTTGGCGATGTCCACACCCGCGCCCACCTGTACCGCGCCATCATCGAAGGACTGGCCTACGCCTTGCGACAAGGCAAGGAGCAGCTGGAGCGGCGCAACGGCAAAAAGATCACGGTCTTGCGCGTGGCGGGGGGTGGCTCACAAAGTGATCACATCATGCAGATCACGGCCAACATCTTCGGCCTGCCAACGCAGCGCATCCACACCCATGAAGCCTCCGGACTGGGGGCCGCCATCAACGCCGCCGTGGGCATCGGTCGCTACCCGGACCACGCCACGGCGGTTGCCGCCATGTCGCACCCTGGCAAGGTGTTTGAACCCCAAGCCACCGAACAACGGCTGTATGACCGGCTCTACAACGAGGTTTATCTGCGCATGTATGCCCGGCTGTCGCCGCTGTACCGCGCCATCCGGCACATCACCCAGTACCCCAAACACTGACCCCCTCAGGCGTCTCGCAGATCCGTGGTGGCCCATCTCAACCACTGCGCGGGAGGCAAGCCAGTCCAGGTGCGGAAGGCGCGCGTGAAAGCACTTTGCTCCGAGTAGCCCAGCAACAGGGCTATCTCGGCCAAGTCCAGTCGCTCGTCGCGCAAATAGGCTTCGGCCAGGTGGCGACGCGTCTCATCGAGCAGGCCCTGAAAGGTCATGCCCTGGTCGGCCAGCCGGCGCTGCAGGCTGCGTGCGCTGAGGTGATGCGCGCGCGCCAGTGCCGCCAGACTGGTGCGCCCCTCCCGGATCAGGGGCACCAGGCTGCGTCGCCACGCATCGACCGCCAAAGGTAGATGCGCCACACGCTGCAGCAGGGTTTCGGCCTGCTGATCAAGCATGGCCAACAAGGCCGGATCTGATTTGCGCAGCGGCTGCGCCAGCCAGGCCACATCGAACACCAGGCGGGTGGAGGGCGCGTCAAAACGCACCACCCCGCCAAAGAAGGCTTCATAGGGGGCCAGATCGGTGGGCCTCGGGTTGACGAACGTCACCTCCTTGAACAGCACCCGGCAGCCGGTCAGGTCACGCGACAACTGCACCACCGAGGCAATGGCTGCCTCATCGACCAGGGGACCGGGCCGCCCACGCGCCACCCCCCACTCGATGCAGACCTGATCGTCCTGCAGATGGATCTGTGCCGGGTTGGCGTCATACACCGAGGCGTGATAGCGTTCCATGCGCTGCAAGGCCTGCCCGAGATGACCGCAGGCCAGCGCGGCATAGCCCAGCACGCCGAAATGGCGCACAGAGATGCCCTCTGCAATGCGAATGCCCAGCGCTGGGCGATGCCCTTCGTGCGCATCGACCGCTGCCAGCCACGCCTGCCACTGCGACATGGACACGAAATGCTGACCGGGATCGAGGGCTTCACCGAGCAGGCGCACAGGATCGCAACCCTGCCGCATGAGGTACTCGTGCAGCAAACGGGCGTAAGAAGCGGCGATGCGGGACTCGGACATATTGGGAAGGTATCTTGGCCTGCGCATCATGCCCGCACGGGCGGAAACTGCACATCGGTACTTCACGGGAGCGCGTCCCGCCCACCGACATGACGGATTGACGTTCACGCCACCGAGTTTTTCCGCAAGCAGGGGCGAACGCGGGATAATCCGCCCCATGCATCCGAACGCCCTTCTCGACCTCACCGCACGACTCGTCCATGAGGTGCTCAAGCTTGACGCCCCCGCCGACAGCATCGTCTCCTACTTTTTCCGCAGCCACAAGGAGTTGGGGCAGCGCGAGCGCCACGCCCTGGCCGAAACCGCCTACGCGGTGCTGCGTCAGCGCCTGCTGTGGGCCAACCTGGCCCAGTCCGGCCACGGCACACTGGAGCGGCGACTGGCGATTCTGGCCTGGCAAGGCGAACCACACGTCCTGAAAAAGGCCATGACGGTTGACGAGGCTACCTGGCTCACCCGCACCCAGGCCGTTGACCGCCATGCCATGCCTGACAAGCTGCGCCACAACCTGCCCGACTGGCTCTCCAACAGCCTGCGTTTGCAATTGGGCGACGAAGAATTCTGGGCGCTGGTGGACACCTTCTCGGCCGGTGCCCCGCTAGACCTGCGCGTCAATGCGCTCAAGACCAAACGCGAAGCCGTGATCGAAGCGCTGGCGGCAGCCAACATCGCCGCAGAGCCCACCCCCTATGCTCCCACAGGTGTTCGCATCCAGGGCAAGCCGGCGCTGCAAAAGCTGCCGCTCTACACCGGTGGCGACGTCGAGGTGCAGGACGAAGGCAGCCAGTTGCTGGCCCTGCTGACCGGTGCCAAGCGCGGTGAAATGGTGGCGGACTTCTGCGCCGGTGCCGGTGGCAAGACCCTGGCCCTGGGCGCGATGATGCGCAACACCGGCCGCCTCTACGCCTTCGACGTATCAGGCCACCGCCTGGAAAACCTCAAACCGCGTCTGGCGCGCAGTGGCCTGTCCAACGTGTACGCCACACAAATCGCGCACGAGAACGACGAGCGCATCAAGCGCCTGCGCGGCAAGATCGACCGGGTGCTGGTGGATGCGCCCTGCTCGGGCCTGGGCACCCTGCGCCGCAACCCCGACCTGAAGTGGCGTCAAAGCCCCAAGGCCGTGGAAGAGCTGCAGGTCAAGCAGACCGCCATTTTGAACAGCGCCGCGCGCCTGCTCAAGCCGGGCGGTCGCCTGGTGTACGCCACCTGCAGCCTGATGCCGGCCGAGAACGAGGTCATCGCCAACGCCTTCAGCGAAAGTCACCCCGACTTCGTACTGCTGGACGCGAAAGAGCAACTGGAAAAGGCGGGGGTGGCCCAGGCCGAAACCCTGGTTACGGAAGCGGGCCACTTGCGCCTGTGGCCGCACCGTCACGCCACCGACGGTTTCTACGCTGCGGCGTGGGAGCGCAAGGCCTGACCTGTCAGACCTTGACCCAGGAGAGCCTGATCAGAACAGGCTTTCCTTGATGTAAATGATGTCGGCGGGCTGCAACTTGTCGTTCATGCCCGGCGAAATGATCTTGACCTTGCCCGAGGCATCGCGACGGTGCACCTTGATGCCGCGCTCGGTGCCGCGCAAGGTCAGGCCACCGGCGGTGGCCAGGGCCTGCAGCACGGTGGTGTCACGCACCAGCACCTGCGCGCCAGGGCGCTGCACCTCACCGTACACATAGATTTGCGGGGCACGGTCCACCCAGATGCTGTCGCCGTTTTGAAGCTGCATGTCTTCTTCGGTGCCCTGGGAGGCAAACACCTTGGGGAAATCGACTTCCATGCGGAAGGGCTCGCCATTGCGCACCCCCGACACCACCACGATGTCAGAGCCCACGCCCGCCATGATGCCGCCCGCCAGCGCCAGCACCTCGCTCAGGCGAGAGTTGCCAGCTTCCAGCGGATAACGGCCCGGTCGGTTGACCTGCCCGAGCACCGAGACCTGGTTGGCCTTGACGGCGATCACCAGAATGGACACCTGGGGTTTCTTGAGGAAATTGCCCTCTTTCAGGCCGGTGGCGATCTTCTTTTCAGCTTCGGCCACCGTGAGGCCACCAACCTGCACGCTGCCCAGCAACGGGAACGAGATCACACCACCTTCGGGAACGCGGGTCTCGATCAGCAGGTCAGGGTTCTGGTACACGGTCACTCGGATCTGGTCGCCTGCGCCCAGCACATAGGCACTGTCCTCGGCAGCCCAGGATCCCACACTCACGGCCATCAACATCGTGGCCAGCAACCACTGCAGCACATCACGCATTCTCGTCATCGCACGTTCCTCGTATCATCGACATGGCGGGACAGCCCCAAAGGGACACCCTGATGTGCATCAATGTAGCAGCCCCATCAGGATGAAAACGCGCCAGACACTGAAGACACCATGAGTTGGGGCTCTCGCTTTCCCTGACTTGGATCGCTGCTTGCGCCGCTCAGGCCATGCTCATGTTGGTGCGTTCCAGATAAGCCACCACCTCATGGCCAGGCATGGGGCGCGAAATCAGGAAACCCTGCACATCGCCGCAACCCAGCGCGCGCAGCATGACCAGTTGCTCGGCCGTTTCCACGCCCTCGGCGGTGATGTCCAGGCGCAGGGCCTGCGCCAGCGTGATGATGGCCGTGACCACTGCCTGGGCGTCCTGGTCGCTGTCGAGCGAGCGCACGAACATGCCGTCGATCTTGAGCTTGTCGAGCGGGAAGCGCCGCAAGTAGGCCAGCGAGGAGTAGCCGGTGCCGAAATCGTCCATCGCCACGCGCACGCCGCGCGCGCGCAGGGCCATCAAGGTGGCCTGCGCCCCGTCATGGTCCTCGATCAGGGCCGACTCGGTGATTTCCAACTCCAGCCGCTCAGGTGGCAGGCCACTCATGAACAAGGCTTCGTCCACCAGGTCGAGCACCGCCGAACTGCGAAACTGCACCGCCGACAGGTTGACCGCCACACGCAGGTCACCGGGCCACTTGACAGCGGCCATGCAAGACTGACGCAGCACCCAGTTGCCCAGCGGCACGATCTGACCGGTCTCCTCGGCCACGGGAATGAACTCGCCTGGGCCGATCAGGCCACGTTCGGAGTGCTGCCAACGCACCAACGCCTCAAAGCCGATGACCTCCCCACTGTCGAGGTGCATTTGCGGCTGGAAGTAAAGCTGGAACTGTTCAGCCGCCAACGCCTGTCCCAACTCGTTTTGCAAGCGCACACGGGCACGGGCGCTGTCGGCCAGACCAATGTCAAAAAACCGGAACGTGTTGCGTCCCGCCGCCTTGGCCGCATACAGGGCCAGGTCGGCACATTGCAGCAGGGATTGGGGATCACGCCCGTCACGAGGGGCCAGGGCCACGCCCACGCTGGCCCGCACTTCGACCAGCACGTCGTCAAGCTGGATGGGTTCATTGAGCAGATTGAGCAAACGCTCGGCCAGCGCACCCGATTTTTTCGGACTGGTGTAGCGCCAGGTCAGCAAGGCAAACTCGTCGCCACCCAGGCGTGCGAGCAGATCGCCCTCGGCCAGAATGGTCTTGAGGCGGGCACCCACCCGCCTCAGCAACTGATCGCCCACGCTGTGGCCCAGCGAATCGTTGACGTGCTTGAAATTGTCCAGATCCAGAAACAGCAGGGCGCAGGGGCGCGGTTCGGCATCCGGTGCAACTTTCAGCCGCTCCAGTTCAGTGCTGAAACGGTGCCGGTTGGCCAGCCCCGTAAGGGCGTCGTAATTGGCCAGACGGGCCAGTTCGTCGCGCGCCTGACGGGTGTGGGTGATGTCGGAGCCGACGCCGCGCCAGCCCGCCGCACGGCCCTTGTCGTCGAACAAGGGCTTGGCCGACAGCGACCACCAGTGAATCTCGTGCGCCACCTCGACCGGAATCTCCAGATCGCGGAAGGGCTGGCCCATGCGCAAGCAGGCGGTGAGGCGGCTCAGCGCCTCGGTCGCCTCTTCGTCATCAGGTGGCACCATCAAGGCCAACAACTCGGTGAACGACTGCTGCAACAACTGTTTGGGTGGCAGTCCGAAGGACTCGGCCAGTCGGCCTGAAACGTGTCGCAAATGCCCCGTGGGGGACACCTCCCACAACCAGTCAGAGGCGTGCTCTTCAAAGTCGCGCAGCAGCAGGTCAATCAGTTGCCTTTGACGATCGGTTTCGGCCTCGGCACGCAGCCGACCCACAAACACCTTGCCGTTGGTGTAACCCACCGCGCACATGATCAGGGAGTACACCGCCAGCAAGACCAGCAAGGTGCCGCTGTCGGCCATGCCCGAACGGGCCAGACCCACCACGCTGGCCACTGAGAGGGTCAGCACAAAGGCCCAGGCCACCTGCACCATCGGGCTGAGCAAGAAGGCCCCCCCACAGATGGTGCCCACCACCACGGCGGTGATCAACAGGGCACCGACATGACCGGCATCCGGAAAGACCATGGCGGGCAGCGCCGCCCACAAAACGGCAAAGAACACGACCTGCACGACCATGAGTACGGGTGCCCCGCGTGAGGCCACCGGACGGGGGGCAGACCTGATCAGGCTGCGCCACCAGATGGCTGCCACAGGCAGAGCCAGCACCACCGCAAAACACCACAGAGCCAGGACGAAGGGATTCAAACGCCCCCAGAACACCCAGCAGATGCCCATGACGTTGACGGCATTGCCCGCATTGACCAGCGGCAACATGCGGACCAAGGCCTTGATCTGGCGGGCGCGGAAATGAGCGGCGAGTGGTCCATCGACCGCTTCGTCGGGGACCACGTCAGTGCGCCACTGAGCCCAGCCCTTTGGCCCGCGGTGTTTGCCTGATTCGAGTGCCTGGTGCATCCCTGCCATTCATACCCAAAACATGTGTTCAGCGTAACCCGATAAGTTCACTGTTCCCGCAACGCGGGGGCCGCAAGTGCAATTTCAGCACGGGAAAACAAGGAAATATGCATTCCCATCCCCCCAAGTCGGGTCGGGTAGAACCTCACCAGCGCGGTACCCCGAGCAGATGTCGTACCATCGTCGCCCTCTCCGCGTGAAATAGACGACCATGAGTTCTGATAAGCCTTTGTCCGACGCCGAACAGTCCCTGCGCGACGCCGCCAACGAATACCACCGCCTGCCGACCCGCGGCAAGATCTCGGTGACGCCCACCAAGCCACTGTCCAACCAGCGCGATCTGGCGCTGGCCTACTCCCCCGGTGTGGCCTACCCCTGTCTGGCCATCGAGCAGGATCCCAGCAAGGCGTTCGAGTACACCTCACGCGGCAACCTGGTCGCCGTGATCACCAACGGCACCGCCGTGCTGGGTCTGGGCGACATCGGCCCGCTGGCCTCCAAGCCGGTGATGGAAGGCAAGGGCTGCCTGTTCAAGAAGTTTGCCGGTGTCGACGTGTTCGACATCGAACTGGCCGAGCGCGATCCCGACAAGCTGATCGACATCATCGCCGCGCTGGAGCCCACGCTGGGTGGCATCAACCTTGAAGACATCAAGGCACCCGAGTGCTTCTACATCGAGAAGGAACTCAGCGCGCGCATGAACATCCCCGTCTTCCACGACGACCAGCACGGCACGGCCATCATCTCCAGTGCCGCCCTGCTCAACGGTCTGGAACTGGTGGGCAAGCAGATTGACCAGGTGAAGGTGGCGGTGTCCGGTGCCGGGGCTGCAGCCATCGCCTGCCTGGACGTGATGGTGGGCCTGGGCGTCAAGCGCGAAAACGTGTTCGTGTGCGACTCGAAGGGCGTGATTCACCACGAGCGCACCGACCGGCTCGACGTCTCCAAACAGCGTTACCAGCAGACCACCACAGCCCGCACCCTGGCCGATGCGGTCGATGGTGCCGACGTGTTCCTGGGTTGTTCGGCCGCCGGTGTGCTGACCGCCGAGATGGTCAAGACCATGGCCGACAAGCCGCTGATCCTGGCGCTGGCCAATCCCGAGCCGGAAATCCGCCCCGAGATCGCCAAGGCCGTGCGTCCGGACTGCATCATTGCCACCGGCCGCTCCGACTACCCGAACCAGGTCAACAACGTCCTGTGCTTCCCCTACATCTTCCGTGGCGCGCTGGACTGCGGTGCCACCAAGATCACCGATGCCATGAAGCTGGCCTGCGTGCGCCAGATTGCTGATCTGGCCAAGGCCGAGATCTCTGACGAAGTGGCCGCCGCCTACCCTGGTCGCGAGCTGCGCTTCGGTCCGGACTACCTGATCCCGACGCCATTCGACTCACGCCTGATCTTGCGCATTGCACCGGCCGTGGCCGAAGCTGCCGCCGCCTCGGGCGTGGCCGCACGCCCCATCACCGACCTGAAGGCCTACCGCGATTCGCTGATGCAGTTCGTGACCAACACGGGCCTGTTCATGCGTCCGGTGTTCATGGGGGCCAAGACCGCGCCCAAGCGCATTGCCTACGCCGAAGGGGAAGAAGAGCGCGTGCTGCGCGCCGCCCAGGTTGTGGTGGACGAAGGTTTGGCCCAACCCATCCTGGTAGGTCGCCCCGACATCATCCTGACGCGCATTGAGCGGGCGGGGCTGCGCCTGATCCCTGGCGAGAACTGCGAGATCGTCAACCCCGCCAAGGACGAGCGCTTCAAGCAGTACTACGAGACCTATCACAAGCTCAAGGCGCGTGACGGCATCTCGCCCGACCTGGCCAAGGTGGTGGTGCGCCGCTCCAACTCGCTGATCGCCACCCTGATGGTCAAAATGGGTGATGCCGACGGCATGATCTGCGGTGTCATCGGTCGCTACGACTTCCATCTGGAGCACATCCGTGACGTGATCGGTGTGCGCGAGGGTGCACACGGCCTGGCCGCGCTCAACGCCCTGATCCTCGACAACCACAACCTGTTCATCGCCGACACCTTCGTTAACGAAGACCCGACAGCTGAACAACTGGCCGACATCGCCGCCATGGCGGTAGAAGAGGTGCAGCGCTTTGGTTTGCCGCCGCGCGTGGCCTTCCTGTCGCACTCGATGTTCGGCTCCAGCACGCGCCCCTCGGCCAAGAAGATGCGCCAGGCCCGTGACATCTTCGTGGCCCGCATGCCCCACATCCCCGCCGATGGCGAGATGCAGGGTGACGCTGCCTTGAGCGAGGCGGTGCGCGCCAAGCTGTTGCCCGACTCCACCCTCAACGGCACAGCCAACATCCTGATCTGCCCGAATCTGGATGCGGCCAACATCTTGTTCAATGTGCTGAAGATGACCGGGGGCAATGGCATAACGGTGGGTCCGATCCTGTTGGGCGCGGCCGCACCCGTGCACATCCTCAACCCGGCAGCCACGGTGCGCCGCATCGTGAACATGACGGCGGTGGCCGTGGCGCACGGCAAGGTGTAAAGACCTGCGCCCGACAACAGGGCGTGCGGCGGGCTAGACTCGCAGTCAGACATGACGCCCGCTCCTCGCTCCCTGGCCTTTCAAGGCTACCTTGCGGCCCTGATCACGGTGGTGATCTGGGCCGGCTTCATTGTGATCTCGCGCATGGGGGGCAAGTCCGGACTGACCAGTTGGGACATCGTGGCCTTGCGCCTGGGAACGGCCAGCCTGGTGCTGTTGCCCTTTTATCGAAACCAGCCGCGCGGGTTGTGGCGTGATCGCCGTTTGTGGACGCTGTCGGGCATCGGTTGCCTGTTGTTTCTGGTGCTGGCATATGCGGGCTTCAAGTTGGCCCCGGCCGCCCACGGTGGCATCCTCATGCCCGGCATGCAACCCTTTCTGGTCACGGGGTTGGCGTGGCTGATCCTCAAGGCCCGTCCACCTCGTGTGCGCCTGTGGGCCTTGCTGCCCATCGCCCTGGGCGTGGCGTGCGCCGCTGTGCCGCAGTTCAGCGGGCAGGGTGATGCGGCTTCTACTTGGGTAGGTGACCTGCTTTTGCTGTCGGCCGGGACCGCCTGGGCCACCTACAGCGTGCTGGTGCGCAAGTGGGTGTACGACCCGTGGGTGCTGACGCGGTTCATCGCCTTGTCGTCGGCGCTGCTCTATCTGCCGATCTATGCGCTGTTTCTGCCCAAGGGGCTGGACACTGTGCCGCTGTCCATGCTGGTGCTGCAGGGCCTGTACCAAGGCCTGGGGCCCACCATCATCGCCATGATCCTGTTTCTGCGGGCTGTGGCGATTCTGGGTGCCGAACGGGTGGGTGCCCTCGTGGCGCTGGTGCCGGTGCTGGCCGGTGTGATCAGTGTGCCGGTGCTCAACGAACCTCTGACTGGATGGCTGGTGGCCGGATTGCTGCTGGTGTCAGGTGGGGCCTGGCTGGCGTCACGGCCTTTGCGGCAGCGCTCTGAATCGTAGATACCCGTAGTGGCTGCGCACAATGACCACATGAGCCTTTAAAAAATATCGCCTGAATACCTGGCGGCTCATCGCCTTCATCCGCTTGATGGCGTGGCTGCACCCACTGAAGACACCTTGCCGCAAGACCATAAAAAGACTATATTCAGTCTTCTTTGTTGGAGGCACGACCATGCGCTACTCATCACAAGTCAAGCCGATCAGCTACCTCAAAGCCAACGCTGCCGAGGTCTTGACGCACCTCACGGAGCAGCGTGAACCGATGGTGATCACCCAGAACGGCGAAGCCAAGGCTGTGCTGGTGGACGTGGCCTCGTTCGAAGAGACGCAAGAAACACTGGCCATGCTGAAAATCCTCGCGCTCGGCAACCAGGATGTGTCCGCTGGCAAGCTCAAGCCCGTGGCCGACGTCGTGGCGCGCCTGCGCGCCAAGCGCGCCGCAGTCTGATGGCGGGCACACCTGCCAGGTTCGACGTCCTGCTCACCAAGGGGGCGGAGCAGGACTTGGAGGCCATCCACGACCACATCTCCGAGTTCGACTGCGTCGCCAACGCCAACCATGTGTTGGATGAGTTGATGGCCGTTGTGGAGAGCCTGTCGACATTCCCGGAACGCGGCAGCCATCCGAAGGAACTGGTCTGCCTGGGGATCCGAGAATATCGGCAAACCCTCTTCAAGCCGTACCGCGTGATCTACCGTGTCGCAGGCAGCCAGGTCATCATCTACCTGATTGCAGATGGGCGCCGTGACATGCAATCCGTGCTTGCTCGCCGCCTGCTTGGCGCTTGACCCGCGGCGTCCCACCCCCCTACGCACAGGCTCGCCAGGTCGAAAAAATGGCCCCGCACCTGCGTGCGAGGCCCAACCTGTCACTGACCGCAGATGGCGGTCAGATCCCCCCCAGGATTCACAAACCCAGTTGCTTGACGATGATCTCGTTCATGATCTCGTGCGTGCCCCCGCCGATCGACAGGATGCGGTTGTCGCGGTAGAGGCGCTCGACCACCGACTCGCGCATGTAGCCCATGCCGCCAAAGATCTGCACCGCCTCGTGAGTGACGTAGTCGGCGACGTCGGTGGCGAAGTTCTTGGCCATGCACACCTCGTTGATGGCGGGCTGACCGGCCTGCATGCGGGCGGCCACGCGGTAGCTGTATTCGCGGGCCACCTCGACACGGGTCGCCATCTCGGCCAGCTTGTGACGGATGACCTGGTGCTTGGCTAAAGGTTTGCCAAAGGTGACGCGGTCCTTGACGTAGTCCAGGCAGGTCTCCAGCGCCATCTGGGCGGTCATGTAGGCCATGATGGCCAGCGACAGGCGCTCGGCCTGGAAGTTGGCCATGATGAACATGAAGCCCGCGTTTTCCGGGCCGATCAGGTTGCCGACCGGCACGCGGCAGTCTTCGAAGAAGAGTTCAGCGGTGTCCGAGGCCCACCAGCCCATCTTCTTGAGGTTGCGCCCCACGCTGAAGCCAGGCGTGTCCTTCTCGATCAGCAGCAGCGAGACACCCGAGAAGCCTTCGCCACCGGTGCGCACGGCCACGGTGTAGTAGTCGGCACGGGTGCCGGAGGTGATGAAGGTCTTGGAGCCGTTGACGATGTAGTGGTCGCCATCGCGCACGGCGCGGGTGCGCAGGTTGGCCACGTCCGAGCCGCCGCTGGCCTCGGTGATGGCCAGCGAGATGATCTTGTCGCCGGCGATGACGCCGGGCACCACGCGCTGCTGCAGCTCGGGCGAACCGCCGCGCCACACGGGGGGCAGGCCGATGTCGAGCGAGCCCAGGCTGGCGACCAAGCCACCCGAGGTGCTGCGCATCAGCTCTTCGCTGACGGCCACCTTGAGGAAGACGTCCTCTTCACCGGCGCCGCCCAGGCGTTGCGGGTGACCAATGCCCAGCAGGCCGAGGTCGCCGGCCTTGCGGTAGAGCTCGCGCGGAAAGGTGCCCGCCTCTTCCCACTCGGCGATGTGGGGCTTGATCTCTTGCTCGATGAAGCGCCGCGCCGTGGCACGGGCCATCTGGTGCGTGTCGTTGAAGTAGGCGGGGTACACGGCGTCGGTCATGGTGGCCTCAGGAAGATGCGGGGGCGAACCGGCGCACAGGCCGTTCAGAATGGACAGCGTAGTGAGCGCACCACGGTGTGACCATCGGTACTTAACCTTAATGGTCGCCAGTTGACGCATACGTCACTCATGTTTAGAGTGGCTTGACTCCAGCCTGCCAGGTAACCCCACCATGACCGCCCCTTCGCACTACGACAGTATCTTCCGTCCCGGCCTGTTCCAGGGTCAGATCCATGTGGTCACAGGAGGCGGCAGTGGCATTGGTCGCTGTGTGGCGCACGAACTGGCCGCGCTGGGTGCCACGGTGGTGATCACCGGACGCACCCAGGAAAAGCTCGACAAGGTGGCCGCCGAGATCCGCGAAGACGGCGGGCAAGTGGACACCGCCGCGTTCGACATCCGCGACGAAGAGCAGGTCAAGGCCGCTGTGGCGCGCATGGTGACCACCCATGGCCGCATCCACGGCCTGGTGAACAACGCGGGCGGTCAGTTCCCGGCACCGATGGAGATGATCTCCAAGCGCGGCTTCGAAGCGGTGGTGGCCAACAACCTCACGGGCGGCTTCCTGATGGCGCGCGAGGTGTTCAACCAGTCCATGAGCAAGCATGGTGGCGGGGCCATCGTGAACATGGCCGCCGACATGTGGAATGGCATGGCAGGCATGGCGCACTCGGGTGCAGCCCGCGCAGGCATGGTCAATCTGACCAAAACGGCCGCTTTCGAGTGGGCACGCGCGCATGTGCGTGTGAACGCGGTGGCACCGGGCTGGGTGGCCTCCAGCGGCATGGACTCGTATGGCCCCGCGATGGCACCGATGATTCTGAGCCTGAAGGACAACCTGCCGATGCGCCGCCTGGGTCTGGAGGCCGAAATCAGCGCGGTCATCTGCTTCTTGCTGAGCCCCGGCGCGGCGTTCGTGACCGGCGTGACCGTGGCGATTGATGGCGGTGCGAGCGTGAACAACCCCGTGTGGCCCAAGGCCCCGCACGAACCAGCGCCCAGCTTCAACGGCTTCCACCGCGCCACCACGCCCAAGGTCTTGCAGGAACTGTGACTCGGGTCGCGTTTCAGGGGCTCAACTCGGGGGTGTCAACCAGCGCCCCAGCAGAGCCCACAAGGCTTCAGGCCTGAAGGGTTTGGAGATGTAGTCGTTCATGCCGGCAGCCAGGCAGCGATCACTGTCTTCGACCATCGCATTGGCCGTCATGGCCACGATGGGCAGGTGCTCACGACCTGGCAATTGGCGAATGAGACGGGTCGCGTCCAACCCATCCATCACCGGCATCTGCATGTCCATGAACACCAGGCCATAGTCGGCATCGGGTTGGGTCAGGCGGTCCACGGCCTGGCGACCATCATGGGCAAAGTCCACCACCAGTCCCACCCCGGTCAGCAACTCGCCGGCCAGCAGGCGATTGAGTTCATTGTCTTCCACCACCAGCACGCGGCTGCCTTGGAGGTGCTGAAATGCCTGGTGTGCCTCCCTCATTGACGTGGGTGCAGGCGAGGGCACATCGGATGCAGCGCGCGCTTCGTCAGCATGCTCAAGGCGAACCGTGAACCAGAAGACGCTGCCCTCTCCGGGTTGACTGTCCACGCCGACGCTGCCGCCCATTTGCTCGGCCAGATGCCGGGAAATGGCCAAACCCAAACCGGTACCGCCATATTGACGGGTGGTGGACACATCGGCCTGCTGAAAGCTCTGAAACAGCTGCAGCTGTGCGGCTGCGTTCAGCCCAATGCCGGTGTCACGCACCTCGAAGCGAAGCGTCACGTCCTGGTCTGTGCTGGCTTGCACCTGCACAACCAGGTCCACGCGGCCACGCTCGGTGAACTTGATTGCATTGCTGCCAAAGTTGAGCAGCACCTGACCCATGCGCAGGCCATCGCCCATCAGGCGCGCGGGCAGTGCAGGGTCGATGTGCACATGCAGAGACAAGCCCTTGGCCTGGGCCCGGTCAATGAGTTGCGCATGGACATCACGCACCACCTGGGCGACATCGACGCTGAGGCGTTCGAGTTGCAGTTTGCCCGCCTCGACCTTAGAGAGGTCCAGCACATCGTTGACGATGCCCAGCAGATGCTGACTGGCCCCCTGGATCTTGTTGAGATAGTCGCGCTGGGTGTCGGTCAGCGGGGTGCTCATTGTCAGGTGGGTCAGCCCGATGATGGCGTTCATCGGGGTGCGGATTTCATGGCTCATGTTGGCCAGGAATGCCGACTTGAGGTTTGTGGTGGCCTCGGCAGCTTCCTTGGCTTCACGCAGGGCGTCCATGGTGGCGCGCTCGATGCTGATGTCCTCCATGATGCCCAGCACGCCCTTGGCAGGGTCTTGCGGGTCAAGCAGCCGCGCCGTGATGCGTGCCCAGAACAGGCTGCCATCCTGGCGGATCATTTGCTCGTCACGCCAGTGCATGTCACCCCGGTTGAGCGTTTCATACACCTTGCGCCCACCTGCTTCATAAGCGGCATCGGTGGGATACCAGACACGGGTGGATTGACCGATCATCGCGCCAGGCTCAAACCGGAACATCTGCGTCAGACACTGGTTGCAGTACACGATGTGGCGGTCTTTGAGCAGCCCGATGGCCACTGGGACAGCGTCCACGATGGTTTGCTGCTCGGCGTGAGCACGGCGCAGGGACTCGGCCAGATCAGCCAACTGACGGGTGCGTTCGTCCACCAGATCGGTGAGGTGGTTGCGCAGGCGCTGCAGTTCCTGCGCGGCCTTCTCGCGCTCGGTGATGTCGCGCGACACGCCCAGCACCCCGATGATGTCACCGCGACTGTCGAGCATCGGCGTTTTGATGGTTTCATACAATCGCCGCTCGGTGCTGCCTGCAAAAACGAGCCACTCCTCGTTCATCTGAGACTTGCCCGAGGTGATCGCCAGAAAGTCGTTTTCCCGGAAAACAGCCGCCTGCTCAGGGGCAACGAAGTCAGCATCAGTTTTGCCGACAATGTCAGCTTCGCGAGCGCCAAAGAACCGCTCGAACAGCTCGTTGCAGGCGATGTACACGCCGTCCGGGTCTTTCAGCCAGACCAGGTCCGGGATGCTGCGCACCAGGTTTTGCAGCAGGCCACGACTGGCTTCGAGCTCAAGCATGCGCTGGCGCGCGCGCTGACGTGCGATCACCCCCCACACCGCCAGGGCGGCCCCCGACGCCAGGAGCGTCAACGCCACCACTGTGTTGATGAGCCACCAAGGCATTTCCGAAAACATGTGCCACTGTCGCCCAAATCGCAGAGGTTGCCCCACCTCGAAAACCCCAAACCGTCGCCCTGCTACAGCGTCGTGCCAGACAGGATTCAGACTTTCGGAATGTCGCAGCGTGCCTGTCAGCGTTGGAAATGCCTGCACAAGCAGCATTTTCTGAGTCATACTCAAAAAATGATCTCCAGCACCCTGGCCCGCACCACCCCGAAAAGCAGCAAGTCGCAGCACCGTCTGCAAGACTTGTTGAGGGCCGCTCAATCCGTGTTCACGCAGCACGGCTACCAGCGCGCCACCATGGCCCAGATCGCCGAGACCGCCGGGGTCTC
>JAGOKC010000128.1 GCA_017994835.1 Aquabacterium sp.
ACCACCGTCTGGCCGTCCCGCACCCCCGCGGGGATGCGCACCTCGTAGTGATAGGCACGTGCCGAGGTCAGCTCGCCAGAGCCGCCACACGACGCACACGCCTGCCGCTCGTGGCCATCGCCGCCGCAGGGCGCGCACGTGACCCACGACCCTGAGCGCGTCCCCGGCACCCGCCCTTCGCCGTCGCATGCCTGGCAGAGCGTGCGTGGTGACACCCAGCGCCCCACGCCCTCGCAGTCGGGGCACAGGTCCGTGATCAGGCCCTGCACCCGGTGCGTGCAGCCCATGGCAGCAGCCTCCAGGGTGATCTCCGCCTCATGCGCCAGCGGGCGCGGCGCGGCTTCGCCATCGGGCTCCCAGCGCGGTTTGCCCCAGTCTCGCTCCCACCACTTGCGCTTGGCCTTCGCACCCGCATGCGGCGATGGCGGCGATGGCGGCGGTGGCGTTGGATCGGGCTCAACCGGTGCCTCCGCCTCGGCATCACCGGCCATGGCTGCCACCCGCTCGCACAACTGCCGATATGCCTCATTGATCCGCTGCATGCGCCGCACCGCTTGCGGGTCGGCATTGCGGTCGGGATGCCAGCGCGCCGCCAGCTGCCGATAGGCCTTCTTCACCTGCGCCAAGGTGGCATCGGCCTTCAGGCCCAGCTCTTCATGCGGATCCACGCCAGCCCTGTCCATGTTGCCCACCTTGCCACGCCTTCAACGCACCCGCAGCATCGCCAGCACGCCGCCCCGGCGCACCGCACGCCAACCCAGCAACAACGCCAGGATCACGGCATAAACCATCACCTCGTTCACATCGTTCTTTGCTGCTTTTTTCAGATAAAAGTGCAGCAGCCCCAACAGGGACACGGCATAAACCAGCTTGTGCAGCATCTGCCACTTGCGCCCGCCCAGCGCACGGATGGCCGCATTGAACGATGTCAGCGCCAGCGGCAGCATCACAACCAGCGTGAGCATGCCCACCAGAATGAAGTTGCGCTTGAACACATCGGCCACGATGTCGTCCACCACCCAGCCCTTGTCCAGCCACGCATAAGACAAGAAGTGCAGCACCGCATACACAAAAGCCGTCACCCCCAACGTGCGCCGATAGCGCAGCAACCCCGGCAGGGAGGCCATTTCACGCAGCGGCGTCACCAGCAAAGTCAGCCACAACCACCGCAAGGCCCACTCCCCGGTTTCCTGAACCAGCTTCTGCGCCGGGTTCGCCCCCAACCCATCACTGGCCGCCGCCACCAGCAGCACCAGCGCGGGCACCGCACACACGCCCCACAGCAGGGGCTTCATCCAGGGCTTGAGCAGCCACTGGTTTGCCATCGACAAGGTCATCAAAAAAACTTCCTCAAATCCATGCCTGCGTACAACGCCCCCACCTGGGCCCCATACCCGTTGAACATCAACGTCGGCTTGCGCGGTGCAAACAAACCGCCCTCGCCAATTCTGCGCTCCGTGGCCTGACGCCAGCGCGGATGGTCCACCGTCGGATTCACATTCGAAAAATATCCATACTCGCGTGCATTGGCCTGCATCCAGCTCGACGGACGCGGGTTCTCGGTCAGGCGAATCGCCACGATCGACTTGGCACTCTTGAACCCATACTTCCAGGGCACAACCAGGCGCAAGGGCGCGCCATTCTGGTTGGGCAGCACCTCACCGTACAAACCAAAGGCCATCAACGTCAACGGGTGCATGGCCTCGTCGATCCGCAAGCCCTCCACATACGGCCAGTCCAGCACACTGCTGCGCACCCCCGGCATCTGCTGCGGGTCGGCCAGACTGATGAACTCGACAAACCTGGCCCGGCTGTTGGGCTGCGCCCGCCGCAACAAGGTGGACAGCGAATACCCCACCCACGGGATCACCATGGACCAGCCCTCCACGCAACGCAGGCGGTAGATGCGCTCTTCCATCGCGCCCAACTTGAGCAACTCGTCCAGCCCCAGCTTCAAAGGTCGGCCGACCTCCCCCTCGATGCTCAACGTCCAGGGGCGCGTTTTCAGGGTGTGGGCGTACTCGGCCGGGTCCGACTTGTCAGTGCCGAACTCATAAAAATTGTTGTAGCTGGTGATGTCCTCATACGAGGTCAGCCTGTCCACCGCCAAAGCCCCCGGCACGCTGCTGCGCACGGCCTGCAAAGCGGCACGCTTGCCTGGCCGCATCACGGTCGCTGCACTGGGCTGACCCTGCGCCATGCTGACAGCAGGCAAGGTCGATGCCAGCAAACCACCGCCCAAGGCAGTCGCCTCACGCAACCACTGCCGTCGGCTTGCGTACACCGTCTGCGGTGTGATCTCACTGGGCACGGCATGCACCAGGCCACTGTCGCGGTGCGCCGCGTGTCGAGAAGTCAGGATCAAAGGCATGGCCAGGCTCCAACGCAAAGACAGAGCCGCACCTTACACCCCGCACCGACACGCTGCTGACGCGTGGCCTGATCGCCAACTTGCCAGCAGGGACACGGAGGGCTTGTCGTCAAGCCGCCTTCTTTGCCACAGCCTTCTTGGCAGCCACTTTCTTGGCCGCAGGCGCCTTGGCCGCACGCGGTTCGAACTCGAAGCCCACCTTGCCGGCCTTGGCATCCCAGCTCAGGAAGGCCTTGAACTTGCGCCGCGTCTTGTTCGAGACGAAGTTCTCCAGCAGATCGGTCTTGCCCGTCTCCAGCAACTTGGTCACCTGCTCCGGCGTCACCGGCTGCTGCAAGATGATCTTGCCGCTCTTGAAGTCGCAGGTGGCTGGCCCCGTCGTGTGTTCGCACACATAGTTGGCACCGTGCTCATACACCTCGCCGCCGCACTTGGGGCACTTGCCCAGGCTGGTCTGCGCACTGAAGTCCACCGCCTCGCCCGAGCCCTCGTCCTTCTTCGCGTCTTCGCCGAAGTCGAACTCCATCTTCCAGTTCGCCAGCTCCTCGTCGCGCACCATGCGCAACTCGGCCGTGAAGGGCCAGCCCGCCTTCGAGCGGAAACCTTCCAGCGGACCAATCTTGCGGTCACGCAACAGCTGCTCCACCTCGTGCAGCTCAAAGCTGCGCCCGGCGGGGATCTTGGTCATGCTGAAGCCACAACCGGTCGCGCCCTCGGCATCGCCGCCGCCCTTGCCCGTGCAGGTAAAGCGCCGGTAGTTTTCCTTGACCACACCGCCGCAGTTCGGGCAGGGCGTGCTCAGGGTCGCGTAGTCACCCGGGATGGTGTCGCGGTCGTATTCCTTGGCCTTTTGCACCACGCGCTGCGTCATGGCGGCGATCTCGGCCATGAAGGCCTCGCGGCTCAGGCGACCCTTTTCCATCTCCGACAGCTTGAATTCCCAGTTGCCGGTCAGCTCGGGCTTGGTCAGGTCTTCCACCCCCAGGCCGCGCAGCAGCGTCATCAACTGGAAGGCCTTGGCCGTGGGGATCATCTCGCGCCCCTCACGGTAGAGGTACTTCTCGGTGATCAGGCCTTCGATGATGGCCGCGCGGGTGGCAGGTGTGCCCAGCCCCTTCTCGGTCATCGCCGCCTTCAGTTCCTCGTCGTCGATCAGCTTGCCCGCGCCTTCCATGGCACTCAGCAGCGTCGCTTCCGTGTAGCGGGCCGGCGGCTTGGTCTTCAGGGCGCTGACCAGCACGTCCTCGTTGCGCACGGCCTCGCCCGGCTGCACGGCCACCAGCGTGGTGTCGTCGCCCTCTTCGGCCGCTTCCTTGCCGTACACGGCCATCCAGCCCGGCTTGACCAGCACCTTGCCGTTCGTCTGAAAGTGGTGCACCTGGTCGGCCACCGGCACCTTGGTGATGCGGGTCGTGACCATGAACTCGGCCGAGGGGTAGAACACCGCAATGAAGCGCTTGACCACCATGTCGTACAGCTTGGCCTCGGCCTCGGTGAGACTGCCGGGGGCCTGCATCGTCGGGATGATGGCAAAGTGGTCCGACACCTTGGCGTTGTCGAAAATACGCTTGTTGGGCTTGATGTAGCCCTCGCGCACCGCCTTGCCGGCATGCGTGGCCAAAGCGCGCAGCGGCCCAGGCAGCTCTGCGCTGGCGATCATCGCCATCGTGTCCTTCACCACCGGCAGGTAGTCTTCCGGCAACGCACGCGAATCGGTTCGCGGATACGTCAGGGCTTTGTGCTTTTCATACAGCGCTTGCGCCAGCGACAGCGTGGTCTTGGCGCTGAAGCCAAAGCGCGAGTTCGCCTCACGCTGCAGCGTGGTCAGGTCATAGAGCAGCGCGCTGGCCTGCGAGCTGGGCTTGGCCTCTTCCGTCACGGTGCCGGTC
>JAGOKC010000064.1 GCA_017994835.1 Aquabacterium sp.
CTCCTTCTGAAAAAGCAGGACACATGAACAGCCTGCACACTTCGCTGAGCCACATCTGGCAACTCGGTGTCAAGGAACTGCGCAGCCTGTGGCGCGACCGCCTGCTGCTGCTCTTCGTCATCTGGGCCTTCTCGGGCGCGCTCTACACCGCCGCCAAGGCCGCCCCAGACCGCCTGCACCGCGCCGCCATCGCCGTGGTGGACGAAGACCAGTCCCCGCTGTCGCAACGCATCGTCACCGCCTTCTATCCGCCCACCTTCATGAAGCCCACGGCCATCGGCCTGCACGACATGGACGCGGGCATGGACGCCGGCCGCTTCACCTTCGTGATGGACATCCCGCCCGACTTCCAGAGCGATGTGCTGGCGGGCAAGCAACCGGCCATCCAGCTCAATGTGGACGCGACCCAGATGAGCCAGGCCTTCCTCGGCGCGGGCTACATCCAGAGCATCGCACTGGGCGAGGTGGCCGAGTTTCTGGCGGGTGATCGCGTCGTCAGCACCCCGGTCGTGGACCTGGCCATGCGCAACCGCTTCAACCCCGGCCTGGACAACACCTGGTTCATGGGCGTGATGGAGCTGATCAACAACGTGACCATGCTCTCCATCGTGCTGACCGGCGCCGCCCTGATCCGCGAGCGCGAACACGGCACCATCGAGCACCTGCTGGTGCTGCCACTCAAACCGTCGGAAATCATGCTGGCGAAGGTTTGGGCCATGGGCGTCGTGGTGCTGCTGGCCACCGCCCTGGCCGTGCAATTCGTGCTGCGCGACGGCCTGGGCATGCCTGTCAGCGGCTCCATTGGCCTGTTCCTGACCGGCTGCGCCCTGCACCTGTTTGCCACCACCTCGATGGGCATCTACCTGGGCACGGTGGCGCGCTCCATGCCGCAACTGGGCCTGCTGATGATCCTGGTGCTGCTGCCCCTGCAGATCCTGTCAGGCGGCATGACCCCGACTGAGAGCATGCCCGACCTGGTCCGCTACCTCATGATGGGCGCACCCACCACCCACTTCGTCAGCTTTGCCCAGGCCATCCTCTACCGAGGGGCCGACCTGAGCATCGTGTGGCCGCAGTTTGCCGCCATCGGTCTGATCGGGGCCACCTTCTTCGTCGCCGCCCTCAGGCGCTTTCGCAGCACCGTCAGCAGCATGCAGAACTGAGCTGTGCTCAGCGCTGGGTGCCGACCCGCGGGGCGCGCATCACGCGCGTCTTGCCACCAGTGGTCACCAGGATCACAGCATCACCGGGGTTGAAGGTTTCATTGCCCGTGGCCTGCACGATCGCGCGACGCTCACCCGTGGACATCTGCAGCAAAATTTCCACCGCATCTTCACGCGTGCCAAAACGCTCCACCGCGTTGCCCACCACGGCCCCCACCACCGCACCCGCAACACCCGCCATGGCCGATCCGCGGGAGTTGCTGGTCGAACCAGCCCCGGCAATGCCACCGATCACGGCACCTGTACCGCCCCCAATGCCACTCTGGCTGCCCTCCACCACCACCGGGCGCACATTGAGCACCACCGCATCGGACACCTGGGACAGGCGCTGCGCGTCACCGGGTTTGATCACATCGGGGCTGGTGGTCGAACACGCGGCCAACACACACAGCGACAGCACCGACACGGCCTTGGCGGCCACCGACATCATTTGTTTCATGAGAACACCTCGACTCGCATAAAGGGGTCAGCAGCGTCCTGCAACGCAGCGCCATGTCATCACTGTAGCTGAGTCAGACGGGACGCGAGCCCCCGCCCCTCACTCGTCCATGCCCAATTCCTGGATCTTGCGGGTGATGGTATTGCGCCCGATGCCCAGCTTTTGAGCTGCCTCGATGCGGCGCCCCCGCGTCAACTCCAGCGCCGAGTGGATCAGGCAGGCCTCGAACTGCCGGGTCAGCACGTCCCAGACATCCGATTGCCCCAATTCAAGGCGTTCACGCGCATCACGCTCCAGATCACGCAACCATGTTGGTGCGTTCGCACCCGCCAATGACTCGCTCAGCGAGCTTGCCGACTCCGCCACGCCACCCACCAAAGCATCACCCAGCGAAACGGGCACCGCTGCTGTCCCTGCCTCGTTATCGCCCCCCCCTGTCCAGACCGAGGCCAAGGCATTCAGCGGGGCAAGCGATGCCATCGAATCGACTGCACCATCGAGCAACTCCGGCGGCAAGTCCTTGCTCTCGATCACCTGCGCGGGTGCCATCACCGTCAGCCAGTGGCAAATGTTCTCCAGCTGACGCACATTGCCCGGAAAATCGAACACCGCCAGACGTGCCAGCGCCGCTTCGGAAATCCGCTTCGCCTCCACCCCCAGATCCTTCGCACTCTTTTGCAGGAAAAAGCGCGTCAACGTCGGAATGTCTTCACGGCGCTCACGCAGCGCCGGCAAACGCAGACGGATCACATTGAGGCGGTGGAACAAGTCCTCACGAAAAACCCCCAGCCGCACCCGGTCTTCCAGGTTCTGGTGAGTGGCCGCAATCACCCGCACATTGCTCTTGATCGGATGGTGCCCACCCACGCGGTAGAACTGACCATCGCTGAGCACCCGCAACAGGCGAGTCTGCAAATCAAACGGCATGTCCCCGATTTCATCGAGGAACAAGGTGCCCCCGTCGGCCTGCTCGAAACGCCCCCGGCGCATGGTCTGCGCACCCGTGAACGCACCGCGCTCATGGCCAAACAGCTCTGACTCCAGCAAATCTTTCGGGATGGCTGCGGTGTTGATCGCCACAAAGGGGCCATTGCCGCGTGGGCTGTGCTTGTGCAGCGCCCGCGCCACCAGCTCCTTGCCCGAGCCCGATTCACCGGTGATCATCACCGTAACGTTGCTCTGGCTCAGCCGGCCAATCGCCCGAAATACATCCTGCATCGCCGGGGCCTGCCCCAGCATCTCTGGCATCTGCGTGACGCGCTCGTCGAGCACCTCTTCGCGCACGCTCTCATCCACCGCACGGCGAATCAGCTCAATCGCCTTGGGCAGGTCGAAAGGTTTGGGCAGGTACTCGAACGCCCCTCCCTGGAAGGCCGACACCGCACTGTCCAGATCGGAGTAAGCCGTCATGATGATGACCGGCAACCCAGGCAGGCGCTCCTTGACCTTGCTCAGCAAGTCAATGCCCGAGCCCCCTGGCATGCGGATGTCCGACACCAGCACCTGCGGTTCGTCATCTTCCAGCGCAATGAGCACGTCGCGAGGATTGGTAAAGCTCCGAACGGGCAAATCCTCGCGCGCCAAGGCCTTTTCAAGCACAAAGCGGATGGATTGGTCGTCGTCAACGATCCAGATGGGTTTCATGCTGTGTACTGGTTGGGGCATCCCGAACCGCATGGATCACCAGACCGGACTTCAAGGCAACGGTATCAATATCTTGAAAACCGTGCGTCCGGGCTCGCTTTCACATTCGATGGTGCCTTGGTGCTGTTGAACGAAGGTTTGAGCCAGAGTCAGACCCAAGCCAGAGCCCCCGTCACGCCCCGACACCAGCGGGTAGAAAATGCGATCACGGATGGACTCCGGAATACCCGGGCCGTTGTCTTCGATATGCAAGACCAATGCCAGGCGATGCAACTGGCGGTTGATCGTCACCCTTCGCGCCACCCGCGTGCGCAGCGTCAAGACAGCATCACCCTCAAGCATCCGCTCGGTCAGAGCCTGAGCGGCGTTGTGCGCAATGTTCAATACCGTCTGAATCAACTGCTCCCGGTCACCTCGGAACTCAGGCAAAGACGTATCGTAATCACGCCAAACGCGCAAACCCTTGGGAAACTCCGCCAGGATCAGGGCGCGCACCCGTTCACACACCTCATGAATGTTCACATCCCCCACCACATGCGGGCGTCGATGCGGTGCCAGCAGCCGGTCCACCAGCAACTGCAACCGGTCGGCCTCGTGGATGATGACCTGGGTGTACTCCGTCAACGCGCGAGACTCCAACTCCATCTGCAGCAACTGCGCAGCCCCTCGAATGCCCCCCAGGGGATTCTTGATCTCGTGGGCCAGGTTGCGAATCAACTCTTTGTTGACCCGCGCCTGGTCCAGCACGCGCTCCTCGCGCTCCTGCCGCGTCTGCTGCTCGGCCTCCACCAACTCCACCAGCACCAGATCGCCATGCTCCAGCCGCGTCGCGATGACCTGCACCGACACGGTTTCACCCACCTGCAAATGCAGATGACGCTTCAACTCGGCGTGCAAACGACTGGTGGCGTAATCATTGCGAGACACCGCTGCCACCACATCGCGCAGCACACTGGCATCCACCAGCCAGTCAAAAATCGACATGCCCAGCATGGCGCGTCGCGACAAACCCAAAGCCTCTTCAAAGGCGGTATTGGCGAACAGGCACTGCCCATCGGGCGTCACCACCGACACCATCGTGGCCAAATAATCCAGGGTTTCCAGATGAGCAGGCAGGTGGTCGCGCGCCAAGCTCGGCCTCGCCTTGTCAATGCTACTTCGGGGTCTCACCATCCATGAATCCGTCACTGCGTGAACGCGTTACTTCGCACCACCAAACTTGCTCAACTCGCGCTGCAAAGAGGCCACGTCTGCTTCCTTGCGCGTGAGGGCGGCCTTCATTTCAGCAACACGGTCCAGATACTTCTGATAATTGCGCTCGTCGCCGCGCCGTTCAGGTTCACCGTTGTTGAGCTCATTTTTCAATGCGGCCAAGGCCGCCTCTTCCTTGCGAAGTTCGGCCTCCAGAATGCGTCGTGCATCGGTATCCCGCACCTTTTGCTCGTCAGGGGCCACTTTGTTCTCGGGCGAACTGCTCGCCGCCCGACTGCCCGTGGCTGCAGCCGATCGCGGCGCTGCAGACTGAATCACCGTGATCGGAGCGCCTTCCAGCGTCTTGCACCCCTTGGCCGCTGCCTCTTTGGCTGACAGCGCATCGGTGTACAGATTTCCGGGACAACGATAAACCTGCTTTTCTTGCGCGTACGCTCCCGCTGCCGGCACCAGCACCAGTGACAGACAGGCGAACGCACGCCAAACCCATGAAAACGCAGGCCAAGGTAACAAGGTGAAGTGCTTCATATCCTGTATTTGCTTTGCTGAGCCGGAAGTGCGGTCCCAGTATGCCCCAGCGGTTTCACATCTGCGATTTCCGCAGGCAAGAAAAAAGGGCGACTCGCGCCGCCCTTTTGTATCGGGATGTCACTCCCGGCCCTGATCACGGAGGATCACAGCGCGTAGTACATGTCGTACTCGACCGGATGGGTGGCCATACGGAAGCGCGTGACTTCCTGCATCTTCAGATCGATGTAGGCGTCGAGGTACGAATCGGTGAACACGCCACCCTTGGTCAGGAACGCACGATCCTTGTCCAGATACTCCAGCGCCTGATCCAGGCTGTGGCAAACGGTCGGCACCAGTGCGTCCTCTTCGGGCGGCAGATGGTACAGATCCTTCGTGGCGGCTTCGCCCGGATGGATCTTGTTTTCCACGCCGTCCAGACCAGCCATCATCAGGGCTGCGAAAGCCAGATAAGGGTTGGCAGAAGGATCGGGGAAGCGCGCTTCCACACGACGGCCCTTGGGGTTCGCCACGTAAGGAATACGGATCGAAGCCGAACGGTTCTTGGCCGAGTAGGCCAGCTTCACCGGCGCTTCAAAACCAGGCACCAGACGCTTGTACGAGTTCGTACCCGGGTTGGTGATGGCGTTCAAGGCGCGAGCGTGCTTGATGATGCCGCCAATGAAGTACAGGGCGAACTCGCTCAAACCTGCATAACCGTCGCCTGCGAACAGGTTCTTGCCATCTTTCCAGATGGACATGTGAACGTGCATGCCGGAACCGTTGTCACCCACGATGGGCTTGGGCATGAACGTGGCAGTCTTGCCATAGGCATTGGCCACGTTCACGATCACGTACTTCTGCAGTTGCAGCCAGTCAGCGCGCTGAGTCAGAGTGCTGAAGCGGGTGCCGATTTCCATCTGGCCCGCATTGGCCACTTCGTGGTGGTGCACTTCAACAGGAATGCCGAGGCTTTCCAGGATCAGGCACATTTCCGAACGCATGTCGTGACCGGAGTCAACGGGAGGCACAGGGAAGTAGCCACCCTTGACGGTCGGACGGTAACCATTGTTGCCGTGCTCGTACTTGGTGCCGGTATTCCAGGCACCTTCTTCGGCTTCGATCTTGAAGAAGCTGCCGGACATGTCGTTGCCCCAGCGGATCGAGTCGAACACGAAGAATTCAGGCTCTGGACCGAAGAAAGCGGTATCGCCCAGGCCCGAAGCCTTCAGATAGGCTTCTGCGCGCTTGGCCAGCGAGCGAGGATCGCGCTCGTAAGGCTTGCCGTCGTGCGGGTCAATGACGTCGCAAGTCAGCAGCAGGGTCGGCTCTTCAAAGAAGGGGTCGATGTTGGCGGTGTTGGGATCCGGCATCAACAGCATGTCAGACGCTTCGATGCCCTTCCAGCCAGCGATGGACGAACCGTCGAAGGCGTGACCCGATTCGAACTTGTCTTCGTCGAAATGGGAAACGGGCACCGTGGTGTGCTGTTCTTTGCCACGGGTATCGGTGAACCGGAAGTCAACGAACTTGACTTCGTTGTCCTTCACCATCTTCATCACGTCAGCGACGGTCTTGTTGGCCATCAGATGCTCCTAGCCAAAGGCTGAAAGTAAAAGCAAGAAATTGAAACTGTCTCAAGAGACCCGGAAACAGCGCTCAGTTTACTAGCAGAAAGTGTGCCGACACGCGTCAGACACAGTGGAAAACACATCACAAGGCCATCCCGACCCCACACGGTACTCTGGCATCGCGCACCGTTACGCACCAATCAGGTGCAAATACACACCAACAACCGTCATCGCACCGATATAGGGCCAATTTTCGCACCGAGATGGAGCAAACCTTGCTGCAAGGCCTCAAACGCAGCATCGACCAGCTCAGGCGCGCCCTTCACGCCCAGCTCAATGTGATGGCCGTGCACAGGATGATCGACGCTGGGCAGGCTGAACACCTTGATGGGCGCAAAACGCTCCTCGATCGACACCATCAGCGGTGTCAAGGTGGACTCCATGCCACCGTACACCACCAGGGCTTTCTCCCGCACGCGCGCCTTGCCATGCAGATCTCGGTGCAGGTGGTCCAGCGCCCACGCCATCATTGGCCAGGCCATGACCGGGAAGCCTGGCAAAAAGTGCACCCTGCCTTCCAGCGAAAACCCCGGAATCCGGTTGTAGGCATTGGGGATGATCGCCGCCCCCTCAGGAAAAAACCCCATCTGCAGGCGGCGCAAAATGTCAGGCGAACCCGGATCAAAGTCCTGTCCTGCCTCCAGGGCCATCTCGCGACTGCGCTGCAAAATAAGCTCTCGCGCCTGCGCATGTAGCACCAGTGGTCGCGCCACGGCACGCCCTGCACAGGCGCGTGTGTGGTCATCCGGCGTGGCCCCGATGCCACCAAAGGAGAAAACCACCGCATCGCCCTTGAGCGCATCACACAGTTCCGCAGTAATCTGTTCAGGATCATCGCCCACATAGTGCGCCCACGACAAAGCCATCCCACGCTCGTTGAGCAGTTCGATGGCCTTGGCCAAATGCTTGTCCTGGCGACGTCCACTGAGGATTTCGTCGCCAATGATGATGAGTCCGATCATGATGTTTCACCAACCGTCTGCGACGGCAACAAAGGTTCTGCAGCGGATGCCTCAAGCCGCAGAGCGTTCAGCGCGGCCAGCAGAAAATGGGCAAACCACAAGCCTGCAAAAGCAAACACAAGCGTGTAGATCCATACAGATAACAACAAAATAACGGGAGCCAACGCCAGCGCCACCACACCCAACGCCCACAGCGCAGCGGGAGCCGCGCCCAGGTAACCCGAGATCACACCCATGGTCAACAGGGTCGAACGGTGTGTGCGCAGCAACTCGTCACGCTCTTGCGGCGTCGCCAAATCGGCCAGCGTATCGAACACCAGCACGCGGTACGTCAACCAACCCCAGATCAAAGGCGGCAGCACCACCGCCAAGGGCGGCACCAGCCATAACGGCAGACTCACCACCATGACCGACAACGCCAACAGTGTGGCCTGCGACGACCACCACAGGCTGCGCCACCACGGTGCCTGATATCGCGACACCAGACCCGGGAACCTGCGACGCACCACCAACTTCACAAGCGCCGGGGTCATCAAGGTTGCCACCAGCAACAAGCAGGTCACCACCACCAGCGGAATCACCACCAGCACCAGCACCAGCGGGGCCATCGCCATGCGCAACTGCGACAAGCCCCAACCATCGAGCGCTGCCAACACATGGTGGCTCACGACCCAACCGTCAAGCACCGACCGCACCCAAGCCACGCCATCACCCCAACCCCACCAGGCCAACCCACCCAGGGTGACGGCGGCCAGCACCAGGGGCAACAAAGACAGCCAGATCACCTGCGGCATCAGGCAATAGGCCAGTGCTCGCCAACCCGCATCCAGCATGCGCCCCAGCGGAGGTGCGTTTGCGGTCACTCCTGATCTCCACCCAGCAGGCCACCCAGCAAGCCAGCGCCTGCAACGCCAGTCAACAAGGAACCCTCGTCACGACCACGTCCGCCGGCCTGAGGTGCAGCAGCAAAAATGCGCGAAGCCAGTCGCGAAAAAGGCAGGCTCTGCAGCCACACCTGACCTGGCCCCGTCACGCGTGCCAGGAAGATGCCCTCACCGCCGAACAAGGCGGTCTTGATCTTGCCCACGAACTGAATGTCGAAATCCACACCCTGCGTGTAAGCCACCACACAGCCGGTGTCGATGAACAAAGTTTCACCAGGCTGCAGATCGCGACGCACCACCGTGCCACCCGCGTGCACGAAGGCCATGCCATCGCCCTCCAGTTTTTGCATGATGAAACCTTCACCACCAAAAAAACCAGCACCCAGCTTGCGCTGCAAGGCAATGCCCAGCGACACGCCGCGCGCTGCGCACAGGAAAGAATCCTTCTGACAGATCAAGGTGCCACCCAGCTGACGCAAGTCCATCGGCAGGATCTTGCCCGGATAGGGCGCCCCAAAAGCCACGCGCTTCTTGGCGCTGGACTGGTTGGTATAAACCGTCGTGAAGAGGCTCTCGCCAGTGATCAGGCGCTTGCCAGCACCCAGCAATTTCCCAAATAAACCACCACTTTGCTGGGACGAACCATCGCCAAAGACGGTGTCCATCTCAACGCCGGACTCCATGAACATCATGCTGCCGGCTTCACCTATGGCTGCTTCGCCGGGGTCAAGCTCGACCTCCACGAACTGCATCTCGGCACCCTTGATCTCGTAATCCACCACATCCATTGCCATGACTTCACGCTCCACAAAGTTCTGCACCCCAGAAAGTGGGGTGAAACACCCCCCACACGGGGCGCACAATGTCTCTCTTGTATGCCACAGTACCGACCTGAGGCTGCGGTCATTGTGGCCGAGATCTCGCTACCCTGATGCCAACCGGCATACCTCCAACACCTCACGCCCACTTTGATGTCGCTTCACCTCCCGACCTTGGCCCTGGTGGTTTTTGTGGTGCTCCTCACCACCACGGCCATCATGATGTTGGTCGGCCTGACCCAGCGCACCTACCGTGGCTACTGGTGGTGGACCGCCGCGCAGGGCCTCACCATGCTCAGCGCAATTGCCCTGCTATGGCGCGATGCGCACCCCTGGTTACCCGCTCTGTCCATCCTGCTGTGGCTGCAATGGCCCATGACCCTGTTGACCGGCATGCGGCAGTTCTACGCACGCACTGACTTCCGTACACCGCACTGGATGGACATTGCCCTGCTGGCCCTCGGGTTCTGGGCACTGCTCGCCCTTGACAACCAGCGCCCAGAGGATCTCGGTGCCCGCGTGGCAAGCTTCAGCTTTGTCAGCATTGGCTTTTTCCTGTACGCCGCCTGGCAAATCCACGCCATCCGCGACTGGCGACAAAGCCCCTACCTCAAGGCCCTGCTGCTGTACCTGACTTCCGCTGCACTGATCCAGGTGCCGCGACTGCTGTCTGGCATGACCAGCTGGGGCGTGCCTGTCAGCAGCCCGGATCACATCCAGCAACCTGTTGTGCTCGTCGCCCTGGTGGCGGGTGTCATTTTTTCGGTTTACATCTGCCTGCTGCTCACCTACGAGCGCACCGAACGCGATCTGCGCGAATCCCACAGGCAACTGCGCGTCATGGCCGATTTCGACATGCTCACGCAACTGCCCAACCGGCGACACTTCACCGAAATGGGCACACAGGCACTGCGTCTGAGCGCACCGGGCTCAGCTGCCCTCATGCTCTTTGACATCGACCACTTCAAAAGCATCAACGAAAGCAGTGGTCACGCTGCCGGAGACGAGGCACTCAAGCTGGTCGCTGGCAGCGCCCGACGCTTGTTGCGCACCCGCGATTTGATGGGACGACTGGGCGGCGATGAATTTGTGGCCTTGCTGCCGGACACCACCGTCAAGGACGCCCTGCATGTGGCCCAGCGCATGGTCCGTCACGTTGATCGCAGCCGCAAGGCGCTGCAGCAAAAACCGCTGAGCCTGAGCTTCGGTGTTGTGCAGATTCTCCCCGACGAGCAACTCCCTGATGCCATCCACCGGGCAGTGCTGGCACTCGACGAAGCTCGCCGCCAGGGCGACTCCCGCTTTGTCGCAGCCGAAGACGACGATGGCATGCCCGTGTTCGCCACCAGTCAAACGCTCGGCCACAGCGGTTTCTGATTTCCACACGCGAGCACCAGCACGCAGCAGCGACAATCACGTCCATGTCTTCTTACGATGTGGTCGTGATCGGTGCAGGCGCAGCCGGTCTGATGTGTGCAAGTGTTGCAGGCCAACGCGGCCTGAAGGTGCTGTTGCTCGACCACGCCCCCAAAGTCGCCGAAAAAATCCGCATCTCCGGAGGTGGGCGCTGCAACTTCACCAACCGTGAGGTCACACCAGCCAACTTTCTCAGCGAGAACCCCCACTTCTGCCGCTCCGCCTTGGCCGGCTTCACCCCACAGGACTTCGTCAACCTGATCGCGCGCTATCGCATTGCCTGGCACGAAAAACACCGTGGTCAGCTGTTCTGCGACCGCAGTGCCAACGACATCATCGACATGCTGCTGCACGAATGCGAAGCTGGACAGGTCACGCGCTGGCAACCCTGCACGGTGCAAGCAGTCCGACCGCTGAATGTTGTCAACCCCACTGCCCTGCGCTTTGAGATCGACTCGGATCGGGGCCTCATCCGCGCGCACCAGGTCGTGATCGCCACAGGCGGCCTGGCCATTCCCAAAATTGGAGCCACCGACTTCGGGCAAAAACTCGCGGCGCAGCTGGGACACCACATCGTGCCACTGCGTCCGGCCCTTGTGCCCCTGACCTTCGCCGAAAACACCTGGAAGCCTTATGTGCCGATGGCAGGTATCTCGCTGGAGGTTGAAGTCAGCACACCGATCGCCCCTGGTGGCAACGGCAAACGCAGCAAAGGCAACGCACCGCTCTTTCTGGAAGATTTGCTTTTCACCCACCGTGGCCTCAGCGGCCCCGCCATCCTGCAAATTTCCAGCTACTGGCAACCCGGTCAGGCGCTCACCCTGAACCTGACCCCGCAGCGCGATCTGGCGGGTAGCCTCAAGCAAGCCAAGACGGGCTCGCGCAAGCAACTGTCCACCGAGTGGGCGCGGGCACTGGGCGAAGCCGTACCTCAGCGCCTGGCACAAACATGGTTGACCGAACAGGCTGAACGCATCTCACCTTCGTTGCGTGCTGACGCCGCCCTGGCAGAACTCAAGGACAAAGACCTCGATGCGCTGGGCCAATCCGCCAATGCCTGGACCATCGTGCCCAGCGGCACCGAGGGATACGCCAAAGCCGAAGTCACCGCTGGGGGTGTCGATACCCGCGAGCTCAGCTCCCAAACCATGGAAAGCAAGAAAGTGCCTGGCCTGTACTTCATCGGCGAAGTGGTGGACGTTACCGGTTGGCTGGGTGGGTACAACTTCCAGTGGGCCTGGTCCAGTGGTGTGGCATGCGGTCGCGCACTCTGCGCCACACCGGTACCAGCAGCGGGCTAACCCGGTAGTAAGATGCCGGCATGAGCAACACGCACTTTGGTTTCCAGCAGGTTGACGAGTCTCAGAAGGCACAACGCGTTCGCGGCGTGTTCGACTCCGTCGCCAACAAGTACGACGTCATGAACGATCTGATGTCGATGGGTTTGCATCGTCTGTGGAAGACTTACACCATTGCCGCCAGCGGCGTGCGTGAAGGCCACAAAATCCTCGACATTGCCGGAGGAACGGGCGATCTGTCCGAAGCCTTTGCCAAACGCGTAGGCCCCACCGGCATGGTTGTTCACACCGACATCAATGCAGCGATGTTGAGCACTGGCCGTGACCGCCTTCTCAACAGTGGCCTCTCTCTGCCCACCACCTTGTGTGATGCCGAGAAGCTGCCCTTCCCCACCGACACTTTCGACATCGTCACGGTGGCCTTCGGCCTGCGCAACATGACCCACAAGGACATCGCCCTCAAGGAAATGTGCCGCGTGCTCAAACCTGGTGGCCGCTTGCTGGTGCTGGAATTCTCAAAAATCGCCAAACCACTTGAAAAAGCCTACGACTGGTATTCTTTCAAGGTGCTGCCCAAACTGGGGCAGCTCGTGACCAACGATTCCGCCAGCTACCAATATCTGGCCGAGTCGATCCGCATGCACCCGGATCAGGCTACCCTGAAGGCCATGATGAAGGAAGCCGGGTTTGGTCATGTCGATGTGCACAACATGACCGCCGGCGTGGTCGCGCTACACATGGGCATCAAGTGCTGATCATGACACGCTGACTGCCGCCACCCCTGCTGTCCATGCAGGGGTGGAGTACGATCTCAAGACACTACACCCATCAGATCGCGCTTGAGGGCGTTGTCAGACGGATGTTCGCCCAGCCAGATCTTGAGCAGCGCACGGTAGAAATCTTCACCGACGATGTCCTGCCCCAAGGCCTTGCCACCGAACGTGATGTGGGTACCCTGACCCGGCATGTAATCCAGCTGAATCACGGCACCACGCTGTGCATCGCCTGCATTCAGCATCGTGCTGCGCAAAGTATCCATGCGCTTACGCAAAACTGCCTGCTCAGCGGGTGACACGTTGTCTTCAATACCAGCCAGCAGGTTGTCAGCCAATTGCTCTGCCGACACATTGCGCAGCAAAACGATCCGCAGACTCTTGGGCCCCGGTTGGTTCAACAGCGAAACCACAGATGAATCACGGCGCGGCACGTACAAGCCCACCGCGTACACCTTGATGATCATCTTGACGCGCAAGCCAGCGCCATTGAGCACCAGCGACTGGTCGCCCAATTTGAGTTGATCTTCGAAACGCACCCCACCCACCTCGCGGGCAGCGTGAGCCTTAGGCGTGACAGTCAACAGCAAAGCCAACAGGGCCGCGCCGGCCAGTTTTGCACTCAAGGATGACAGTTTCTGGGAAGTCATGATCAGGCCGCTTTCTTCAGGTCAGCGTCACGCAACTCGCGGCGCAGAATTTTTCCCACATTCGATTTCGGCAAATCACTGCGAAATTCAATGTACTTGGGGCGCTTGTAGCCGGTCAACTGCTCTTTGCAGAATTCAAGCAAATCTTCCTTCGTGAGATCAGGGTCGCGACGCACGACGAACAACTTGACCGCCTCGCCAGAGTGCACGTCAGGCACGCCAATCACCGCAGCCTCCAGCACCCCAGGGTGCAGCACTGCCACGTCTTCGACCTCGTTCGGGTACACGTTGAAACCCGACACCAGAATCATGTCTTTCTTGCGATCAACGATCTTCACGTAACCCTGTGCATCCATGACGCCGATGTCCCCGGTCTTGAAAAAACCATCGACCGTCATGACCTGGCTGGTTTCCTCTGCACGATGCCAATAGCCCGCCATCACCTGGGGACCACGGATGCAGATTTCACCAGACTGCCCCAACTGAACTTCCACGCCGTCATCATCACGGATGGAGATTTCAGTCGAAGGCAGCGGCAAACCGATGGTGCCGGTGTACACCTCAATGTTGTTGGCATTGCAAGTGGCAACCGGCGAAGTCTCAGACAAGCCGTAACCCTCGATGATGGGTTTGCCCGTGATGGCCTTCCAGCGCTCTGCCACAGCACGCTGCACCGCCATGCCACCGCCGATCGTCACCTGAAGACTGGAGAAGTCAAGCTTGGCGAAATCGGGGTTGTTCATCAGACCGCTGTAGAGCGTGTTGACGGCGGGAAAGAGGTGAAAACGGAACTGAGACAACTCCTTGATGAAACCGGGAATGTCGCGCGGATTCGGAATCAACAGCATGCACGCGCCGTTGCGAATGCCCATGAGCGCGCACACGGTCAAGGCAAAGATGTGATACAGCGGCAGGGCGCAGACCACATTCAACTGGGCGAATGCCTGACGATCCACACCATTCATCAACCACGCTTCGCACTGCAGCACATTGGCCAGCAAATTGCGCTGCAGCAAGGTGGCCCCCTTCGAGACCCCTGTGGTGCCACCGGTGTACTGAAGAAACGCGACATCATCAGGGGCCAGTGGCACAGGTTTATAGGGCTGCAGCGCCCCGCCAGAGAGCACCTGATCAAAGCGATGGTGTCCGGGTAGCGACCAGGCCGGCACCATCTTGCGCAAACGACGCACCACAAAATTGGTCAAGGCCCCCTTGACCAGGCCCATCAGGTCACCCATCGAGGCCACCACCACATGCTTGAGGTGACCACGTGCCTGAATGGCTTGCAAAGTGGTCGCAAAATTCTCAAGGATGAAAATGGCTTCTGCACCACTGTCATGCAGTTGGTGCTCAAGTTCACGCGGGGTGTACATCGGGTTGACGTTGACCACCACGCAGCCTGCACGCAAGATGCCAGCCACAACCACCGGGTACTGCAACACATTGGGCATCATGACCGCCACGCGGCTGCCCTTTTGCAAACCACGAGCCTGCAGCCAAGACGCCACACGTGCCGACTGCTGATCCAGTTCGCCATAAGTCAGCGCAGCACCCATGCAACGAAACGCCACACGGTCCTTGTACTTGCGCATGGCCTCGTCCAGCAGGGCCACCAACGAACCATACTGACGCGCATCAATCTCCTGCGGCATGTTGGCAGGATAACTCTTCAACCAGATCTTTTCCATGAACACCTCAGACGACCCGGGCACACGCCACCAGCCATTTTCACGATAAAAGATCAAATGTTACATTAACTCTGCAACATGCAATCGGTATCATCTCGTCCAATCAAGGCCCGGACCATCGATGCACACCAAAATCGTTAATTCTTCACACACGCCCGCTGTGCCTGCGCCAGACAACACCGATGCGGACATGACAGTTGACACGTTGTCGGCCCGAACAGGTGTCAGTGTCCGCAACATTCGCGCCTATCAAACTGCCGGACTGCTACCACCTCCGCGCCTGAAAGGGCGGTTGGGTTTGTACGGCCAGGCGCATCAAGGCAAGCTCGAACTGGTCCGTGATCTGCGTCAGCAGGGATTCCGACTGGACGCCATCAAGGGCATGCTTGACAAGACCCCCGAAGGGGCTTGGCCTGAGTACTCTCTGATCAGCGAACTGTTCTCGACCACGTTCTTCACGGTCGAAACCCCAAAACGCAAAGCTTTGTCGGACATGGCTGCGCACTGGTCCACTCCGGCCACCTCGGAGCAAAAAGAGCGCCTGACCCAGAATGGTCTCTATCGGCGCATTGGGCCAGATGACGTTGAAGTCCTCAGCCCGACGCTCGAACGCATCGGCATCCAGTTGGCTGAGTTGAATGTGCCGCTCGACACGGTGCTGGACCTGCAGGACCAACTCATCAAACACACCCGCATCATTGCCCAGACCTATGTGGAACAGGTGTTCCTGAGCCTGGCCAAGAACGTCACCCACAAGGCTGAGGGCGCAAAAACCACACCGATCGACGCTCGCGTGATGCAGTCCCTGACAGCCTTGTTCGAGCGACTGCGCCCCCTGGCGATTGGCTCTATCAGTGCGGCCTTTCCCGTGGTGTTACAGCAGGAGTTTGACCGCAGCATTCAGAAAGAATTGAAACGCAAACCGTGATTTGAGTTGGCAAGCACGGCTGTGAAATGCAAAAAACCCGGTATCTTTCGATACCGGGTTTTAGCAATTTCTTGGTCGGGGCGGCGGGATTCGAACTCGCGACCCCTTGCACCCCATGCAAGTGCGCTACCAGGCTGCGCTACGCCCCGACAAGAATCAAATTATATGCCGGACCGGCCTTGTTTTTCAAGGTCTT
>JAGOKC010000129.1 GCA_017994835.1 Aquabacterium sp.
CGTCATTGGCAAACACGCCGGTGGGCAGTCCAGGCCCCAGCTTTTCCAGTGCACTGATCAAGGACCGCCGTTCTACCAGCAGTCGCCACAGGGCGGCCGCGACAAGTCCCGGCATCATGATGGACCGTCGGGCGAACTCGCCCCAGGCGGGGACGGTCAGCCAGGACGGATCGAATACCTCGGCGCTCTCGTCGCTGTTTTCAATGAATCCGTCGCACAGTTCTCGCGGCGTCATGCCGTTGGCAAGGGCAGCGGCCAGAAAACCACCAGCTGACACCCCCACGTAATGGTCCAGTTGGGTCAGATCAATGCCTTCAAGGGATTCATCCAGCGCGCAGAGGGCGCCGATTTCATAGATGGCACCCAACGGCCCGCCACCTGCCAGTGCCAAGGCGACCCGAGGTTTGTGGGCGCCTCGCTTGGGCTGCGGTGCTGCGGCGCGCGATGGAGGCAACGCGCGTTCGTTCGCGGGTGGGGTGACAAGGCGAAGGGAACGCGGTTTTTTCGTGCTCATGTCAGTCAGTGTAGATGGGCAAGGCCGGAATATTTGCTGCGCTGCAGCAGGTCAGGAAAACAAAAGGGGCGAACCCGTCGCCCCTTTTCTCGCTGTCATGCCGCCCGAAGGCCAACCGGGATCATTCTTTGCACCTTATGTCCCAGCCGCTTCGGTCTTGGCCGGGGCAGCTGCCTTTCGGGTCACTGCGCGCTTGGTCGCGGGTTTGGCGGCGTTCTTGACCGGCTTCGGTGCACGCTTGCCCACCGGCTTTGCCGCAACCGTCTTGGGAGCGCTTGCCTTGGCGGAAGCGGCCGCCTTGGCCGACAGCTGTTGCACGCTCTTGTTGAGCTCGTCGATGCGGGCAATCAATGCGTCCACGTCCTTGGAGGAGGGCACGCCCAGTTTGTTGAGGGCCTTGGCCACGCGTTCCTCGAAGATGTTCTCCAACTTGTCCCATTGGCCAGTGGCTTTGGACGTGATGCCGGTCGCCATGTTGGCCATCTTGCTGGTCGCCTCGGTGATCTTTTCTTCAGCTGCAGCTTGGGTCTTGCGCTGGATCGACAGGCCTTCCTTGGCCAAGGTCTCGAACACCTTGCCGCCCTCATTCTGGGCTTTGGTGAAGGCGGCCAATCCGGCCAGCCAGATCTGTTGCGCCGAATCTTTGACCGCGCCCGGAAGTTGAGCAGGGGATTTCTTCGCAGCGCTTGTTTTTTGCAGTTTCTTGACCATCAAGGCCTCCAGCAGAAAGAATACCAACCATCAAAAAGATTTCTACCATCCAAAAGACGCTAGAAATGTAGCCTGCCAATCGCTATTTGGTTAGGGATGAACTCCTAATCTTGTTGCGTAACCAACGAAGACGCAGGTTTGCTCCGAGTCGCATTACGTGCAGTGTCCGAGGGCGATTGCGAGGGCGATGCCCGGATGGAAGCGCAAGGTCGTGATCGGGTTTGACGCGTGACCCTGCGCGTGCTGGGTTGGGCTGCCCCGAGGGATGTGAACATTGGGAATGCTAGGCATTTGGCGCTGGACGAAGTACTTTTTGTTGCGACTCTCCTGGCCAGACTTCAAACGTTGCGCCAGCAGGGAGCCATACGGTGCGATGCTCAAAGTCCGATGGTGGTGATTACCTGCCACCGTACCAAGCAACAGCAGAAGTCCGGGTTCAAGAGTAGTCGTTTTTTCGTTGAGTCGAGAGATGTAGCTCGGTGAACCTGGCAGGCGGGATTCTTCCCCAACTACCGTGGGGCTTGACCTGGTTGTACTCCTGTCGCTAGGTCTCGGTGACGCTTCTGGCATGGCGCAGCGTTTCAAACCAGTGCTTGTTCAGAAACTTGTCCCTGAACTTGCCGTTGAAGTTCTCAATGTAGCCGTTTTGCATGGACCGCCTTGGCTCGATCAAGATGTGCAGGATGCACTGACTGTGCGCCCATGCCATGAAGGCCCGGCCGGTGAACTCCGGGCCGTTGCCGGTGCGCACAGCCTGCGGGTAGCCACGAAACAACGCCGCCCGATACGGTACCCGGGTCACGTATTCACCGGAAATACCAAAGTCCACCGCGATGTCGACGCTCTCGTGGCTGAAGTCATCTGCCACGGTGAGGTACTTCAGGCATCGTCCACGTGCGAGGCTGTCGATCACAAAATTCATGCTCCATACCTCGTTGACTCTAAGAGGCAGCCGTAGCGGCACACGTTCCGACGCTGTTCGCTTGACCTTCTTGCGCCGGCGCTCGGCCAGCTTGGCCTGGGTGAACAGGCAGTACACGCGCTTGTGGTTCACGTCGGGGAACTCCGGGCGCAGCATGTCGTGGATAAGTTGGTAGCCGACCGTTTCGTGCTTGCATTGTCGGGCTATCTTCTTCTCAGGCTGGCGAGACGTTGACGGGCACCTGGCTGTTGTCCTGTTTGCCCAAGACGTCACAGTGCTGATGCGTCACAACGACCGAATGCGTGCCCTTCTTGGGAAAGGCAGCGCCGGCGATGATTCAACAGCCGCCAGCACAAAAGGCCGTCAATGCCACCACCTACTGAGGCTCAGTATCAAACAGTTGCCCGTCGCTTTATTCATGGCCTTGGCAACAGAGTGATGCAGCGTCTTGTGCCCGGGGCTGGCGTGCAGTGGATCAAGCTAGGCTGCTATGGGCTCGACCCTCTTGCACGACAGCGGCAGCATCCAAACGGTGCAATGGGCACTCAATCTGGCGTGACAATCTGCATCACACAGCCCGGGCATCCGATGACCCATTCAACGAGCAGTGCCTTCGGCGATGTCCATCCAATGCCCTCAAAAGGAAAGATGAATATAACAACCTATCTTTATTGACACAGCAGGTCCATCGCTTTCATGGACCGGGTCAAGGAACCAGGATAGGACGAGATGCCAGTCCAAGGCAAACTCCTCGCGACGCCGGCATCGCATCCGAAGTAGATGCAGGCACGTTGGTCCAGCTGCGTCAGCGCCCGCTCGATCTCCTCGTCACCGGCTGGGCGCCGGATGACCTGGACGCCGATCATCACTCACTCGATGGTGATGCCGGTGCGCTTGATGATCGGGGTCATGACCCGGAGTTCCTGCTGCATGAAGTTCTGCAGCGCTTCCGGTGTCCCGCCGATCGGCTCCATGTACTGGGCGTGCAGCTTTTCGCGGACCTCGGGCATGGCCAGAACGGCATTGATTTCGCGGTTCATGCGCTGCACGATGTCGGTGGGCGTGCTGGCCGGCGCCATCACGGCCATCCAGGCCAGGTTTTCGATCTCGGGAAGGCCGGCTTCCTTCATCGTGGGAATGTCCGGGGTCAACTGGCTTCGTTGCGCAGTCGACACCGCGAGCGTGCGCAGCTTGCCAGCCTTGACCTGCGGGAGCACGGCCACTGCCGGAACGCAGGCAAATTGCACATCGCCTTGCAGAATGGCCAGCACGGCCAGCGGCGACGAGGCGTAAGGAATGTGCACGGCATAGGTGTCGGTCTTCACCTTGAGCAACTCGACGCCCAGTTGCGACAGGCTGCCGACGCCTGTGGACGAGAAGTTGAACTTGCCCGGGTTCTTCTTCATTGCCGCGACAAGTTCCTGCAAGGAGTTGATGCCGGAATCGGCACGGACCGTGCAGACGTTCGCTTGTCCGCCGGCGAGGACGACCGGCCGCAGTTCGGTGAAGGGGTCGTACGGCAGCTTCTTGTACAGGACGGTGTTGTAGACCAGCGGGCCGTTGGTGCTGATCACGTAGGTGTAGCCGTCGCCGGGAGACTTGGCGACCGAGCCTGTGCCGTTGTTGCCGCCACCACCGACGCGGTTCTCGACGATGACCGGCTGGCCCAGTCGCGTTGCCAGCTTCTCGCCCATGATGCGTGCAATCACGTCCGGAGACGAGCCGGCGCCGTAAGGCACGACGAGCTTGATCGGCTTGCTCGGCCAAGCCGCCTGGGCCAGGGCAGCAGTGCCAGCAAGCGACAGGGCCAGTGCGGCCAGGCGCTTCAGCCAGGTGGACACGGTGGGGCGGTAACGGTGGTTCATGGCGATGGAATCAGTTCGGTTTCATGGAAAAAGCGCCCTTCACCGGCGATGAAACCACCGACCAGCGTGCGGTAGGTGGCCTCGACGAGGTCGGGCAGACCCGGGAAATCGGCTTCATGGCGCGTGGCCAGTTCGCGCACGCGCGAAAACACGGCGGCCTGGCGCTCGGGGGC
>JAGOKC010000065.1 GCA_017994835.1 Aquabacterium sp.
CTCAAGCCCGTGGTCGAGACCGCCATGAGCGAGATCGCGCAAGAATCTCAGCGCACGCACCAGCGCTTGATCGACGCCACCCAGGCCCAGCTCAACGGCCTGAGCACGCAGTGGGAGGGCACCGCCCGTCAGGTGGCCGACACCTGGACCTCGGCCCTGCAGGACCAGAACCAGACCCAGCAGCACCTGCTGACGGGGCTCGATGGCGCGCTGCAAGCCTTCACGCAGACCTTCGAGCAACGTGCGGCCACCGTGCTCCTGTCGCTGCAAGAGGCCGCCTTGCAGGCCCAGGCCGCACAGGCTGAGGCCGATCAGCAGCGCCTGGCCGCATGGCAAAGTGCCCTGCACACCCTGGCCAGCACCGTGGCAGGGGAGTGGCAACAACTGGGTGCTCAAACCGTGAGTCAGCAGCAGGCCGTCTGCCAGACGCTGGAGAGCGCCGCCTGCCAGATCACCGAGCGCGCCAGCCAGCACGTCAGCCAGACCCTGGCCGGCGTGACGCAACTGCTGACCCAGTCGGAAGAACTGGTGCGTGCCCGCCTGGCGTCCGAGCAGCAATGGATCGCCTCGCAAGGCGAGCGCATGGATCAGCTCAGCGCCGTCTGGCGCACCGAACTGCAGGCCCTGCGTGATGAAGAAGCGCAGCGTGGCCGTGCCGCCGTCGAGCGCCTGGACGCTCTGCAGGCCGCTGTGGCCCAGCACCTCGCCACCCTGGGCACCTCGCTGGAAGCCCCGCTCAACCGCTTGCTGCAAACCGCTTCCGAAGTGCCACAGGCCGCCGCCGAGGTCATTGTGCAGCTGCGCCGCGACATGGCCCACATCAGCGAACGCGACAACCTCGCCCTGTCCGAGCGCACCGCCATGATGGCGCAGCTCGACACCTTGCTGCAGTCGGTCAACGAAGCCGCTGGCCAACAGCGCGCCGCCATCGAGTCCATGGTCGGCTCGGCCACGGGCGTGCTGCAAGAGGCCGGTGCCCAGTTCGCCGGAGCCCTCAGCCAGCAAGCCGGGCAGGTCGATGAGGTGGCCGCCCATGTGGCGGCCAGCGCCGTCGAGCTGTCCAGCCTGGGCGAGTCCTTCGCGCATGGCGTGAGCCTGTTCAGCGACACCAACGAGAAGCTGATCGGCAGCCTGCAAGGCATCGAGCGCGCCATTGGCCAGTCCCTCACCCGCAGCGACGAACAACTGGCCTACTACGTGGCCCAGGCCCGTGAGGTCATCGACCTCAGCATCAGCTCGCAGCAAGGCATCGTGGAAGACCTGCGTCGCCTGCATGGCAAGGCGCTGGCTTCCGCCGAAGGGGGCGTCCGATGATGGACCTTGACGACCGGGACGATGCCGTCGAGCAGACGGCGCCGGTCTGGGCCGTGTTCGGTGACCTGATGTCCGGCCTGCTGGGCGCCTTCGTGCTGATCCTGGTGGGCATGCTCGTGGTGCAGATGGACCTGGTCAGCAGCCTCAAGCAGGAGGTCGAAAAGCGCCAGCAGGAAGAGCAGCGCCGCATGGCGCTCGAACACGCCCTGGCCGGCCCGCTGGCCAGCGGTCGCGTCACCCTCAACGATGGCCGCATCGGCATCAGCGGCAGTGTGCTCTTTGCCGCCGGCTCCGACGAGTTGCGGGCCGATGGCCGCCAACTGCTCAAAAGCCTGGTGGAACCCTTGCGCGTGTACCTGGGCGAGCGCCAGGAGATGCTGATGGTGAGTGGCTTCACCGACGACACCCTGCTGCGCGATGGCAACCGGCGTTTCGCCGACAACCTGGAGCTGTCCGCTCAGCGTGCCTTGACCGTCACCCGGGCGTTGATCGACGAAGGCATGCCCTCGTCCCAGGTGTTTGCCGCCGCCTTTGGTGCCGAACAACCCGTGGCCCCCAATGCCGACGAGCGGGGCAGGGCGCAGAACCGTCGTGTCGAAATGGCACCGGTGCCCAAAACCGCACCGGCTCCGACGTCCACGCCGCCGAGCCCGATACGTCATGAGTGAGCCCACTCTGGCGTCACTGCGCGAAGCCGGTGCCCATCACCATGATCCGGCCCGCTTCCATTACCTGGAGGTGCTCGAACGCCGCCTGGCCTCGCAGCCCGACGCGGTACGACAGCGCCTGACGCAGCGCCTGCAAGTCGCGGTGCAAGACTACGCCCAACGTATCGCCCATGCCGCCTTGACCGAGGGTGAAGCCCCCGGCGCGGGCTCTGCCACGCCTGTGCTGGCCTCGGCGCATGCCGCACCCTTGACCCGCTTGAACCGCTACATCCAGGAGCGCACCCAAGCTCAGTCGTCGCACCAAGACCCGGAAGAGGGCGGCAACGCCTCCGACCTGAAAAGCGTGCGCGGCTTCAGCGAAGTCTGGGCCAAGATCGCGGCCGACCAGCAGGTGGTCCAGGCCGTGCACCGTGGACCGGACAACGCCGGCCCCCTCAACTCGCACCGGCTCATGCTGCGCTCGCTCACCCTCATGCGCAGCCTCTCGCCCGACTACCTGGGGCGCTTCCTGGCGCAGATGGATGCCTTGCTGTGGCTCGATCAGGTCAACCAGCACACGTCCTTGAAAGACAACAAGACCAAACGCCAGGCACGTGTCAAAAAATAATGATGACGCTCAAAAGCGAGTGATCACCTTCAGCAGTGCCACACCGGCCAGCAACACCATCAAGATCAACACCAGCAACCACGACGGACGTCTGCTGCGATGACTGCGGCGACTCGGGCGTGATGACGCGCCAGTTGTTGGCCTCTGTTTGTCGTGTCCCAGGCGCGAATCCAGCGTGCTGGAATGCGTAAACCCCGAATGCTCGAAGGTCGAGACCTCATCGGTTTTCTGCTGCTGCCACTGACTGTCCCTGTCTTTGCTCATGTTGTTGTGTCCCTGTCATTGCTCATGGATGGTGGGCGTGGCTCAACTGCTGGGCCAGAAAAGGCACCACCGCCTGCGCCACCCCCTCAGGGTCATCGGCAAACGGAAAGTGGCCGCTGCTCGGCAGCAACACCACTTTAGCCTTGGCAAACACTTCCTTTTGTCGCTCGGCCAGTGTCACGGGCAGATACGGGTCGGCCGTGCCCCACACCACCAGCGTGGGCCAGGGATGCGGTCGCAACAGTTTCGCCAGCAACTCGGCGCGCGGGCCTGGCTCCGAGGTCGCACGGTAAAGCTTGAGGACGGCACGGCGCGTGCCCGCGTCGAAATCATCGTACATCCGGTCCAGAAACGCATCGGGCAAACCGCGTGGTGAGCCCTGGCGCAAGGCCCATTTGAACCCCGCGCGGTGGGTCAGCCACTGCTGCAACTCACCCAGAATGGGGGTTCGCCAGATGCGTGCCATCGTGTGCCAGCGGAATCCCAGCAGCACGCCGGTGTTGATCAGCGTGAGGCTGCCCACAGACAGCGGCGACATCGCGGTCCACATCAGGCCCCAGGGTCCGCCAAAATCATGCAGCACCAGGTGTGCCCGACTGATGCCCAACTGCTTCAAGGCTTCGCCCAGAAACGTGGCCCCGCCCTCGACCGAGTAGGGGTAGTCTGCCGGTTTGTCGGCCTTGCCAAAGCCGGGCATGTCCACCGCCACCACCCGCCCATGGGGTGCCAGCCGACGCATCAGGTCCCCCCAGTCTGCGCCGGAGCCGGGGTTCCCGTGCACGAACACCACCGCCTCGGTCGCGCGCAGGTTCACGCCCCCTTGCAACACCCGCGTGCGGATGCCACAGGCGGTCAGCTGAGATTCATGCAGGGGCGCGTCCATCACGCGACGCCGTAGCCTTCTTCGCGGATGATCTCGCGCACGGCGTCCTCTCCGAGCACGGTTTGCACCGTCACCTGACCTTGCGCCAGGTCCACCGTCACCAGTGCCTCACCATCCTGGTCCTGCACCGCCTGCGTGACCGCCTTGACGCAGTGCTGGCAGCTCATGCCCGTGACGTGCAGCTGGTAATTGGAGGGGGTTGTCATGACCAAGATCCTTTCAGAGGATGATATGACCACCATTGTGAAGCGAACCTGATATGTGCGCCATGCCTGCCTCCGAAGTTTCGCGTCGTGCGCCCAGCGCAGGGGCGGACCCTGCCGATGAGCACACGGTGCAGTTGGCCGTGCGCGGCATGACCTGTGCCGCCTGCGTGGCCCGGGTCGAGCGGGCCCTCAACAAGGTGCCGGGCGTGGTGAAGGCGCAGGTCAACTTCGCCACCGAAATGGCCACGGTTCAATGGGCTGCGCTCCCCGACGACGCTCATGCCAAGGCCCAGGCCGACACCCTGCTCGCGGCCATCGAGCGCGCGGGCTACCACGCTCAGGTTCAGCACCCCGACGACGCGGTTGTGGAAGAGGTGGTGCCCTGGTGGGACGTCTGGGGCGCGGTGTTGCTTGGATCGGTGGCCAGCCTGCCGTTGGTGCTGCCCATGCTGTGGGGCGCTCACCACTTCTGGCCGGCCTGGGTGCAGTTCGCCTTGGCAACCCCGGTGCAGTTTTGGCTGGGCGCGCGCTTTTACAAAGCAGGTTGGGCGGCCCTCAAGGCCCGCAGCGGCAACATGGACCAGCTGGTGGCACTGGGCACTTCGGCCGCCTGGGGCTTGTCGGTGTGGCTGTGGTGGCGGCACAGCCAGGGCACCGACGCGCACGCCGCGCACAGCGCAACCCAAAGCGCCCCCGACCTGTACTTTGAATCTGCTGCCGTGGTCATCACCCTGGTGCTGCTGGGCAAAGCGCTGGAGGCCCGCGCCAAGCGCCAGACCACCGCAGCCATCCGCTCCCTGCAATCCCTGCGGCCCGATACCGTGCGCCGCCAAGGCCCGCAAGGTGAAGTCGAAGTGTCGCTCAAGCAGGTGCTGGTCGATGACCTCCTCATCGTGCGGCCCGGTGAGCGCATCCCCACTGATGGCGTGGTGGCAGAGGGTAACAGCCACGTTGACGAATCGCTGCTCACTGGCGAACCTCTGCCGGTGAACAAGGCACCCGGCGACCCGCTCACTGGCGGGGCCATCAACACCGAAGGTCGCTTGCTGATGCGCGTCACCGCCGTGGGCGGTCAGACCATGCTGGCGCACATCATCCGTCGCGTCGTCGAGGCGCAAGCTGTCAAGGCACCCATTCAGCGCGTGGTGGACCGTGTCTCGGCGGTGTTCGTGCCCACCGTGCTCGGCATTGCCTTGCTGACCGGTCTGGGTTGGTGGTGGGCGGGCCTTGGCGGCGAAGTGGCCCTGATCCGTGCGGTGGCCGTGCTGGTCATCGCCTGCCCCTGTGCCCTGGGCCTGGCGACCCCGGCCGCCATCATGGCCGGAACAGGAGCCGCAGCCCGCTACGGGATCCTCATCAAAGACCCCGAGGCGCTGGAAATCGCGCATCGCGTGCAAGTGGTGGCCTTTGACAAAACTGGCACCCTCACGCAAGGACGCCCGCGTCTGGTGGATTGGCAAGTGGTCGATGGCACAGGCCTCGATCGCACCCAGGTGTTGCAAGCTGCCGCCGCGCTGCAAACCGGCAGCGAGCACCCTCTGGCCCGTGCGGTGCTGGACGAGACCACCCGCCAGGGCTTGCGCCTGCCGACCGTACAGGACCTGCAGGCCGTCGCAGGGCGAGGCATCCAGGGTGTGCTGCCCTCCGACACGGATGGCACGGGTGCCAGCCAGACTTGGGCGCTGGGCAGCACCCGCTGGATGACCGAGTTGAGCCCCGACGCCAGCCAGAGTCCCTGGTCGGACAAGCTGCATGCCTGGCACGCCCAGGGCCACACCGTGTCGTGGTTGCTGCGCCAGGAGGCACCTTCTGCCGCGTCTGATGCGCCGCTGTGTTGGCAGATCGTGGCTCTGATGGCTTTTGGCGATGAACTCAAGCCCGAGGCTGCCGCTGCGGTAAAACGGCTGCACGAACTCGGCGTCCGCACCGTCATGATCTCCGGAGACAACCGAGCGGCTGCCGAGCACATCGGTCGTCAACTGGGCATCCAGCACGTCATTGCTGAGGTGTTGCCGGGTGACAAGGCTGATCACATCGGGCACCTGCAAGCAGGGCAGGGCGGGGCTCGCCGGGTGATCGCCATGGTGGGAGACGGCATCAACGACGCGCCTGCGTTGGCGGCGGCCGATGTCGGCATGGCGATGGCCAACCCGCAGGGCGGCGCTGACGTCGCCTTGAACGCCGCCGGCATCACCCTGATGCGCGGTGATCCGACCCTGGTGCCCGCTGCGCTCGACATCTCGCGCCGCACCTCGGCCAAGATCTGGCAGAACCTGGCGTGGGCGTTTGGCTACAACATCATCGGTATCCCGCTGGCTGCCTTCGGCGGTCTCAACCCGATGCTCGCCGGGGCGGCCATGGCCTTGAGCAGTGTCAGTGTCGTGAGCAACGCCTTGCTGCTGTCGCGCTGGCGCGCATGACGTAAACTTGCCGCCTCAAACTGCCAGTAGCTCAGTTGGATAGAGCACCCGCCTTCTAAGCGGGCGGTCGGGGGTTCGACTCCCTCCTGGCAGGCCAACTCTCACCAAGCGTGCCGACGCCCCCTTGCTGTGTGACTCAGCCCTGCGACGTTGCGGTGGGTTTGAGTGCCGCGGTCATGCCTGGTGAACACCAGCGCTTGCCATCAGCATGCGCCACCATCACCTCGACATCGGCATGCTGCGCGTGCCACGCAGGGGCGTGGGCCGGGCCGCGCACCATGAGTGCCGCACCCCAGCCGTTGACCGCGTCCACGTTCCGTGCCAGCAGGGCCACGCCATGCACACCCTCGGTGGGCCAACCTGTGCGCGGATTCAGAATGTGGTGCAGGCGGCGGCCCGCACGCACAAACCCACGCTCATAGTCGCCGGACGAGGCCACCACCCCACGTCCCTCCAGTTCCAGAACACCCATCAACTGCGCCGGTGCAGCCGGGTCACGCACGCCCACGCGCCAGGGGCGTCCTTGAAGGCTCCCCAGCACCAGCACATCGCCACCCCCGTTGACAAGGGCATGGGCGATGCCGGCCCGCTCCAGCACCTGCAGGCCAGCCTGCAAGATCGGCAGCTTGGCCACACCACCCAGATCCAGGGCCATGCCTCGCTGAGTCAGGTAAGCCGTACCCGATGCGTCATTCAACACCAAGGCGCGTGCATCGACCAGACGCAGCGCCTGGGCAATCTCGGCAGGCGAGGGGGCCGCTTCCTGGCCCGGTTCGAAATGCCAGCCGCGCAGGGTGCCAATGGTCGGGTCAAACGCCCCGGCACTGGCCCGGTGCAACCGTTGTGCTTGCCGCAATACGGCCATGACTTCTGGTGCCACCGTCACGGGACGCTGACCTGCAGCGGCACCGATGCGTGACACATCACTGTCGCTGCGGTAGCGGCTCATCAGCGCCTCCAGGCGCGCCATCTCGGTGAATGCCTGTTGCATGGCGACCTGCAAGGCGCTCGCGTCACGCTGCGCTGTCGCCACGGTGACGATGTCAACGCGTGTGCCCATCAAGACCTGGCTCGCACGCTGTACACGGGGATCCGCGCTGGCGAGGACGTCACCGGGCGCAGCGAGCGCACAAGCGCCGAGAAGCGGCAACGCGAGGGCAAAATGCCGTCGAGATAGCCTACCTCCACCCATCGGCATGCGCAGATCCGTGTTCATGGCGAGCCTCCTGCTGGTCAAATGGATTGGTCTGCCATGTAGTCCACAGCAGCCTTCACTTCGTCATCGGTGAGCGTGGTGGAGCCACCACGTGCCGGCATGACGCCCTTGCTGCCTGTGAAACCCTCCATGGCGTGCTTGTAGAGGATGTCCTTGCCTTGCGCAATGCGCGGTGCCCAATCGGCCTTGTCGCCCGGCTTGGGGGCACCCGCCACACCGGCAGCGTGGCACATCGCACAGGTTTTGCCATACACGCTCTTGCCCACAGTGTTCTCAGCCGTGGGGGCAGAGGCGGGCGCAGGCGCAGGTGCTTCGGTCACAGCTGCCGGGGTGGGCTCTGATGCTGTGGTCGTGGCAGGAGCGTCGCTCTTGCCACAGGCAGCAAGCACCAGGGTCGCGGCAGCCAGCGTCATCGTGAGGGATACATATTTCATGAAAAGCCTTTCGTTGCAGTTTCAATGCGGCTAGAGTGATGCCGATCGTTCAAAATGTGTCCGAGGGTATTTACCAGATGCATCTTGGACACGCTCCGATAAAACGTCCTTGACAGACGTCAAGGACAGAAGAGTCATCTCGGGTGAATATTTAAACACGACCCGCACAGCCTCCGCCCCTCCGCCATGATTCTCCTCCATACACTCAAACGCCTGCGATCGATGATCGCCGCGTGGGTGTTGCTGGCGATGGCGGTGGTCATGGCGGCCCCCCTCGTTCAACCGCTTTCCCTGGAGCTGATTTGCTCCGGGTCGGGTGGGTACTTTTTGCTCGCACATGCCAGCGACAGCAGCCCGGGACCGGGCTCACCGGACATGGATTGCGGCCTGTGCCTCATGAGTGCGGCTCCGCCGCCGCCACCGTTTGGCGCGCTGCCAGTGCTGCAGGCCACCCACACCCAACTTGCGCTTCCCGATCTGGGTTACATCCCCGACACCATTGCGGCCTTGCCGCCTGCGCGAGCACCCCCCCCCGTTTCCTTAGTCACACCTGAGAGAGGTCATCATGAGCCAGAAGAAAGACGATATGAGCACGGAAGTTGTCGGCCTCGGACGCCGCCGATTCCTCAACACCGCCGCCTTGACAGGCCTCACGCTGGGCGTTGCGGCCTGCAACGACAAGCCTGAGACAGCGCCTGCGGCTTCCGGTCCCTCGGCGGCTGCCCCTGCAGCGCACGCCAGTTCCGCCACTCACCTCAAGCCCGGCGAACTCGACACCTACTACGGCATCTGGAGCGGCGGCCACACCGGCGACATGCGCATCCTGGGCCTGCCCTCCGGTCGCGAAATCCACCGCATTCCTTGCTTTGTGCCCGACGCCCTTGTGGGCTGGGGCCTCACGAACGAGTCCAAAGCCGTCATGGGCACCAAGCCCGATGGCAGCCTGCGCTACACGGTGGCCGACACCCACCACACCCATGCCTCCTACAAGGACGGCAACTACGACGGTCGCTACGCCTGGATCAACGACAAGATCAACAGCCGCATCGCGCGCGTTCGCCTCGACTACTTCGTCTGCGACAAGATCACCGAGTTGCCCAACGTGCAGGGCTTCCACGGCATCTTCCCGGACAAGGCCGACCCGGTGGATCCGGCCATCAACTACACCACCCGTGTGTTCTGCGGTGCCGAGTTCGCGATCCCGCTGCCCAACAACGGCGGCGACATCAACAACCCCGAAAAATACCGCTCGATGTTCACCTGCGTGGACGCCGAGAGCATGGAAGTGCGCTGGCAGGTCCTCATCGACGGCAACTGCGACCTGACCGCCACCTCTTACGACGGCAAACTGGCGGCCACCAACCAGTACAACATCGAAAACGGCGTTCACTACGAAGACATGATGTCCTCCGAGCGGGACGCCTGCCTGTTCTTCAACATCGCCCGCATCGAAGAAGCGGTGAAGGCTGGCAAGTTCAAGACCGTCGGTACCTCCAAGGTGCCCGTGGTCGATGGCACGCGTGAAAGCAACAAAGACCCCAAGACCGCCTTGGTGGCCTATGTGAGCGTTCCCAAGAACCCGCACGGCGTGAACGCCAGCCCCGACGCCAAGTACTTCATTTGCGCCGGCAAGCTCTCGCCCACCGCCACCGTGATCGAGTTGAGCAAGGTGCTCGACTGGTTCGACGGCAAACTGCCTGAGCTCGACAAGGCCATCGTCGCCGAAGTGGAAATTGGTCTGGGCCCCCTGCACACGGCCTTCGACGGTCGCGGTAACGCCTACACCACGCTCTTCCTGGACAGCCAGGTGGTCAAGTGGAATGTGGACGCGGCCATCAAGTTCCACGCCGGCGACAAGACTGCCAAGTACGTGGTCGATCGCCTGGACGTGCACTACCAGCCGGGTCACATCAACGCCTCGCAGTCTGAAACCCGCGCGGCCGATGGCAAGTACCTGGCCGTGGGTTGCAAGTTCTCGAAAGACCGCTTCCTGCCTGTCGGCCCATTGCACCCCGAGAACGAGCAGATCATCGACATCTCTGGCGACAAGATGGTGCTGCTGGCCGACCACCCCGTGCGCGGCGAGCCTCACGACTTCATCATCTTCAAGCGTGACCTGCTCAAGCCCAAGCAGGTGTATGACATCAATGACTTCCCCTTGGCGATCAAGGATTCCAAGGAGTCTGGCGTCACCCGCAACGGCAAGAAGGTCACGGTCAAGATCACGTCGCAAGCGCCGGCCTTCAGCCTGCGTGAGTTCACCGTCAAGAAGGGCGATGAAGTCACCCTGATCCTGACCAACCTGGACAAGATCGAAGACCTGACGCACGGCTTCGCCATTCCGAAGTACAACGTCAACTTCATCGTCAATCCGCTGGAGACCAAGTCGGTGACCTTCATGGCCGACCAGCCGGGTATCTTCTGGTGCTACTGCACCCACTTCTGCCATGCACTGCACCTTGAGATGCGCACGCGCATGATCGTCGAGGCCTGATAGGCAGACCCATGCAGGTGTCGCTGGCCATGCCGGTGACACCTGCGTAACTGGAACGAGCCATGCTTTACTTTGGCCAGCAGATCAAAGCCTTCTGGGCTGTTTTGTTGCTTACCCTTTCTCTGTTTGCGCCACGCGTCATGGCGAGCGCTTACGAAGCAGAGCTGCCTCCCAACCTGAGCACCGCCAAGGACATGTGCGCCTTGCTGCCCTGTGCCGAGGTGTTCCCGGGTGCCAAGCATTTTTCTGAACGCAAGGGCCAGCCGCCCTTTGTCGAGGCCTACGACCGCAACGCGCCCAACAAGAAGCTGCTGGGCTATGTGATGCTGTCCACCGACATCACCGACACGCCGGCCTATTCAGGCAAACCGGTGGTGACGCTGATCGGCATGGACCTGACCGGTCGTTTCGTGGGCGTGAAGGTGCTCAAGCACTCCGAACCCATCTTGCTGCTGGGCATCCCGGAATCGGCCCTGATCAATTTCAACAATCAGTATCTGGGCCAGTCCGTGGCCGACAAGCTTGAAGTCGGCCCCTCTCGCCCCGAAGAAGACGTGATCGGTCTGGACGCCATTTCCGGCGCCACGGTCACGGTGATCGCGCAGAACCAGGTGGTGATGATGTCGGGGGCCGCCGTGGCCCGTCAGACGGGCATCATCCAGCCCACCGTGCGGGACCCGGCGCGCTTCGCCGTCACGGGCAAGCGCTACGACTGGGCACAGCTCATGCAAATGGGGGCGGTCCAGCGCCTGGTCGTGACGCCCGAGCAGGTCGGGCTGCCACGTGACCCCGAGCCTTTCATCGAACTGTGGTTCGGCGACCTCAACCACCCCGACCTGGGCCGCAGCCTGTTGGGTGACAACGGCTACGACAGCCTGCGCTCACGCCTGCAGGGCAACGAGAGCGCCTTCTTCCTGATCCGCAGTGCGGGTGTCGAATCGTTCAAGGGTTCGGGCTTCGTGCGCGGCGGCATTTATGACCGCGTGCAGGTCAAGCAAGGCGCCGACGCCTTCACCTTCCGTGATCTCGACTCGTACAACCTCTACGGTCTCGAAGCAGCAGGCGCGCCGCGCTACACCGAGTCGGCGATTTTCGTGATCCGCTCGAAGTCCTTCTCGGCCGCCCACCCCTGGAAGCTCGCCTTCCTGGGCAACCGCGTGGATCGGGCCACCGGTCACCGCAGTTTCGCCGTATTCGAGTCCAAGTATTGGCTCCCCGACAACATGCTCGAAGGCGGACGCCCCAAGGTCGTCGAGCCCGATGCACCCTGGGTGCGTGTCTGGAAGAATCAGTCCTGGCAGATTGCCCTGTTTGCCCTGGTGCTGGTGGCGGTCACCGTGGTCTACGCGTTCCGCGAAAAGCTCACCCGTCTGTCCACGCACAAGAACAAGTGGCCGGTCAACGCCTTCAAGTACAGCTTCTGGGCGATCAGCATGGCCTGGGTTGGCTTCGGCCTGATGGCTCAGCCCTCCATCACCCAGGTGCTGACCTGGTTCCACGCGCTGCTGTTCCAGTGGACCTGGTCGCTGTTCCTGTCGGATCCGTTCATCTTCCTGTTCTGGATCTTCATCATCGTCACGGTGTTCCTGTTTGGCCGGGGCCTGTTCTGCGGCTGGATGTGTCCCTTCGGTTCGCTGCAGGAAACCATCTTCAAGATCGCCAAGGCGTTGGGCCTCAAGCGCTTCCAGACCCAGGTGCCGCAGAAGTGGCATGACCGCCTGAAGTGGCTCAAGTACGCCGTCTTCTTCTTCCTGCTCACGGTGTCCATGTTCTCCATGGGCCTGGCCGAGAAGTTGTCTGAGGTCGAACCGTTCAAGACCACCTTCCTGGTGGGTGTCATGAACCGCTCCTGGCCTTACGGCTTGTTCGTGGCGGCCATCCTGGGCGTGTCGATCTTCATCGAACGGCCTTACTGCAAGTACATCTGCCCGCTGGGTGCCTCCCTGGCCATGCCCAGCACCTTCCGCTGGTTCGGTCTCAAGCGCAAGCAAGACTGCAACAGCTGCAAAGCCTGCGCCGTGGGCTGCGGGGCTCAGGCCATCGATGCCGATGGTCGCATCGACCACCGCGAGTGCCTGCACTGCCTGGACTGCATGATTCTCTACACCGACCCCAAGGGTTGCCCACCCCTGGCCAAGGAGCGCAAGCGCCGCGAGAAAGATGGCCTGGAGATCACGCCGATTGGCGTCAATGGCTATTTCATTCCCATCCACCCGGCCTCCAGCCACGCTGACCAGATCAGCGCCAAGGCCGCTTCGGGTCCGGACCCCCGCATGCCCACTGATCCGACCTTGCCCGCGCACAAGCGTGGGGTGAGCTTCGTGGCCTGGTTCTTCCTGGAGTTGCGCGACCACATCTGGCCCTGGAGCACCGAAGGCTGGCGCAGCCAGCGGGCGCTGCAGGTGGCAGGTCTGTCGCTCGCGGTGGCCGCCACGGTGGCCTGGGGCATGGCCGCCGTGGGCAGCTTGTCGTCGAGCGCCATCATCGCCTGGTGGTTCGGCTGGAGCCTGTACGAAGTCCTCATCCGCCTCTCGGGCCGCCGTTACGTGAAAGATGGCCCTTGGTGGCGCGACCACTACCGCGTGGCCGGCGTGATGGACATGCTCAGCTACGTGGGCTTCAAGAACCTGCTGATCGGGGCCGCCTTGTTCCTTGCACTCAAGTCCATGGGCGTGTCTTTGTGATGGGTCGTGCCTGGTTCCAGTTTGTGGGTCGTTGCATGTCGGGGTTGGCGTTGTGGGTGGGGCTGATGCTCGCCGCACAGGCCGCCACCCTCACCGTCCAACCCGGGGGAGACTTGGCCGATGCCGTGCGCCAGGCCTCGCCGGGGGATGTGGTGGAGGTGAGCCGCGGCATGTACCGCGTCAACCTGCTGATCGACAAGCCCATCACGTTGCGTGGTATCGAGCGTCCCACCCTCAGTGGCGGCAACGAGGGCGACACCATCCGCGTCACATCGCCCGATGTGGTGATCGAGGGCCTGATCGTGCGTGATTCGGGCGACAGCCTCAAGCACCAGAACGCCGGGATCTACCTCTACCCCGGTGCCCACCGTGCCATCGTGCGCCGCTGCGATCTCACCTACAACCTGTTCGGGCTGTGGATCGAGAAGGCGAACGACGTCCTCATCGAGCACAACACCATCACCGGCAAGCGCGAGTACGGGTCGTCGCAGCGCGGCAATGGCATCCAGCTCTACAACACCAAGGGCGCGCGCATCTTCCACAACAACATCAGTTTTGTGCGCGATGCGCTGTATGTGGATGTGTCGCACCAAGCGGTCTTTCGTGGCAACCGGCTGCACCACAGCCGCTATGGCACGCACTACATGAACTCGTACCACAACCTGTGGGAGGACAACGATTCCTACTACAACCGCGGTGGTCTGGCCCTCATGGAAGTGCGCGATCAGGTCGTGCGCGGCAACCGTGCCTGGGGCAACTCCGATCACGGCATCATGTTGCGCACGCTGCAAGACTCGGTCATCGAGGACAACATCGTGGCCGGCAACAGCCGCGGGTTCTTCATCTACGACGTGGAGTACATCAAGCTCAACCGCAATCTGGTGGTCGACAACGTGGTCGGCGTCCACCTGGCGGCCGGCTCCACCCGCAACGAGGTCGAGGGCAACGACTTCATCTCCAACCGGGAGCAGGTCCGATACGTGGGTGCCCGCGATGAACGCTGGGGCACGCAAGGTGGCAACCACTGGAGCAACTATGTGGGCTGGGACCGCGATGGCGACGGCCGGGGCGATGTCCCGTATGAGGCCAACGACATGGTGGACCGCCTGACCTGGCGTTACCCTGCGATCAAGTTGCTGCTGGCCAGTCCGGCCGTGCAGGCCCTCAGGCTGGTGGGGCAGCAATTTCCGGTGCTGCGCGTGCCCTCTGTGGTGGACCCCCACCCGCGCATGCAGCCTGGCAACCCAAAATGGAGTGAATGGCGTGGCAAGCATTTCCCCGGCCAGTGACAACATGGCCATCTCGCTGCGTGGCGTCAGCAAGCACTACGGTGCCTTGCACGCGGTCGATGGCGTGGACCTGGCGATCCCGCGCGGTGAGATTTTCGGCATCATCGGGCACAACGGCGCGGGCAAGAGCACGCTGTTCAAGATGATGCTGGGCCTCGTGCCCGCCACGCAGGGCGAGATCCTGGTCGGTGGCGCCTCCGTCACCGGTCGCCATTTCCGCGCGGCGCGCCGTCACCTCGGCTACCTCCCCGAGAACGTGGTGCTCTACGACAACCTCGACGGTCTGGAGACCTTGCAGTTCTTCGCCAAGCTCAAGCACGCGCCCATGGCACAGTGCGCCACCATCCTGGATCGGGTGGGGCTGACACACGCAGGCAAGCGACCGGTTCGGGAGTATTCCAAGGGCATGCGCCAGCGCCTGGGTTTTGCGCAGGCCTTGCTGGGCACCCCTCAGGTGCTCTTTCTCGACGAGCCCACCAACGGCCTGGACCCGCAAGCCATCCGTGACTTCTACGCCACCTTGCGTGACCTGCAATCCGAAGGCGTGACGGTGATCATCACCTCGCACATCCTGGCCGAGTTGCAGCAACGCGTCGATCGCCTGGCCATTCTGGCCGCGGGCCGGGTGCAGGCTGTGGGCAGTGTCGAGGCCTTGCGCCAGCAAACCCGGATGCCCCTGACCTTCGAGATCGAGATGATCGCCAGTGATGTGCCGGCCGCCTTGCAGGCCCTGGCGCCGCTCGCCACCCTGGCGCCTGAGTCCACCCCCACCGGCCTGCGCCTGCAATGTCCGCGTGAGCAGAAGATGGCGGTCTTGGGCGCACTGGCGACCCTGGGTGATCGCGTGCGCGACATCAAATTGCTCGAACCTTCGCTGGAAGACGTGTTCTTCGGCTTTTCTGCCTGATCACCCGGAACCGACTCCCCATGGAATTTGCCCCGATCTTCACCATTGCCACCAAAGAGTTTCACGACCGCATGCGCAACCGCTGGGTGCTGGCCGTTGCGCTCGTGTTCACCGTGTTCTCGCTGGTGATTGCCTACTTTGGTGGCGCACAACAAGGTACGGTGGGGTTCCGCTCCATCGAGTTCACCATTGCCAGCCTCGTCAGCCTGGTGATCTACCTCATCCCCTTGATCGCACTGCTGCTGGGTTTTGACGCCATCGTGGGCGAGCGCGAGCGTGGCTCTCTGGACCTGCTGCTGGCCTTGCCCATCACGCGGCTGGAGTTGCTGCTGGGCAAGTACCTGGGCCTGGCGGTGGCCCTCACCGTGTCCACGGTGGCCGGCTTCGGCCTGGTCGCCGTGCTCTTGTTCAAGCACATGAGCGGAGCAGGGCTTTACCACTACGCGGGCTTCATGCTCAGCTCGGTGCTGCTGGGGCTGGCCTTCCTCAGCTTGGCCGTGTTGCTCTCGGTGCTCGCACGCGACCGCACGCGCGCGACGGGCCTGGCCATCGCCACCTGGTTCTTCTTTGTGCTGGTGTTCGATTTGCTGGTGCTGGGCCTGCTGGTGGCCACCGGGGGGCAGTTTGCCGGCGACGCCTTTGCCTGGCTGCTGCTGCTCAATCC
>JAGOKC010000130.1 GCA_017994835.1 Aquabacterium sp.
GCGGTCAGCCTCCGCAGGATCCGCAGCAGGAACTGCCCCCGTGTGCGGGCTTGCTGTCTGCAGGCTTGGCGATCTCGACGCGCCATTGCTCGGGGCCATCTTCCAGCGGGGTCCAGTTGAAGGCACCGTACAAACCGCTCTCGAACTGCCCGCGCAGTGGCTGCGGGTTGTGGTCGTTGATGAGCTCCATGCTGCCGCCGGGTGGCAAGGCCTTGAAGGTGGAGAACACCAGAGCGTGGCGTTCGCGGGGAGAGATGGTCCGAAGATCCACGGTAGGGGAGGCAGTGGTGTTCATGAGTGAGTCCTGTGGTGGGTGAAAAAAAAAGAATCAGCCGTCCTTGCCGTCCAGACGTGTCTGAAAAAGCCAGGGGGTGTAGATGAAGAGGTAAATCGCAAATGCCACTGACCAGCCCGTTGCCGACACGACCAAGGCCATTGGCAACCATGCCGGCACGGCCAGAGGCAGCAGCACGCGAGTCGCGGCGGCCAGCATCACGAGCGCATAGGCCGTGGCCTCCGGGCGGGACACCTGCAGTGCGCGCCCAGTGTGACCACGGGCGGTGCGGGTGATCATGCCGATGATGAGACCGGCGGTGGCACCGATCGCCAGTGCGTGGACGCCGATGGAGTTGGCGATCCAGCCAAACCGTGCTGCCGCCAGAAGGCCCAGCCCGAAAGGAATCCAGGCATAAGACGCATGCAGGATCCACAGGATCGGGCGGTGCCGCGTGATCGCAGGACGCCACTGCAGCAGTCGCAACACATGGGCCACAGCCGCCAGCGAAAGCGCCAGACCCGCACCCATGTTCCAGGCCGTGGCGGCCGGGGCAAAGACCCACAGCAGCAAGGCCAGTGCAGTGAGGGCCATAGCTGCGCGCTCCACCAGCACGCTGACCGTGAGCTTCAGCCCAGGTGTTGCGCTCATGGTGAAGGCGGGGATCACCCGTCCGGCGATCACACACTCGATCATCACGATCAAGGCCAGGGCGGCATACAAGGGCGTCAGCGGGGAAACGTCGATGGCACCGATCACCCCCAGGTGAAAGCAGCCATTGGCCAGCGCGAGCAGCATCAACATCCCCGCCAGCGGCAGATTGCGTCGATTGTTTGCGCGCAGCAGCAAACGGGTGAGCACGGCGGCCACCAGGGGCAGCAGCGCCAGGTCCAGCACGGCATACAAAGGGTAGGGACCGGTGACCGCAGCCACCCGGGCCGCCAGCCACAACAGGGCCAGGCAAGCCAGAAAGGCACCGCGTGGCGTGGCCAGCCCCGTCCAGGCTTTGACCGCCGTCAGCAAGAAACCCATGATGACCGCGATGGCAAAGCCAAACAGCATTTCGTGCGCATGCCACAGCAGGGGTGACAGCGGCATCACGAGGGTGGAATGGCCCAGGAAGAGTGCCACCCACAGCGGAATGGCCAGCAGCGCGAACAACGCAGCCCCGAGGTAAAACGGCCTGAAACCCAGCCTGAGCAGCGGCCAGCCCGTGGGCTGTTGCGCGGCGGTGGGCCCGGGCGGCGAGGCGTGCAAGGTGGGGGCAGACATGGGACAGTGGACGTTGCAGGGGCGGGTGTGCCGCTGCGAAGTCCTTTAAAGATGAATGTTGGATGAATCTTATATCCAAACCGTCTCCAAAGAAAGATGGTCCGCGCCACTTTAGGGGCATCCATGCCACTTGCCCTGGGCGGGGTGCTGTCGTCAGTTCACGTTCTTGACGGGCTTGAGTCGGTTCAGCGCGTTGTGACTGTATCGACGCACATCCTCATCGGGGTCGTTCTGCAACGCCATGAGCTTGGCGCGGTCCTTTTCTTCAGCAAAATGACTGAATGCGTCCACCGCTTCGAGGCGCACCCAGGCGTTCTCGTCGTTCAGGGCCAGCCGCAGGCAATCCGGCACCACAGCGAGTTCTTCGGCGGTTAACAAGGCCCGGTTGGCGCGCACGTTCAGAACCACCATGAAGTTGAATCGCTGCAGCGCATCTGGCGGGTTTGCCCGGTAAGCCGCGCAAATCTTCACAGCGATGTGGGCGGTCTTTGTCAACCTGGTCAGGTTGTCCGGAAAATCATGGGGTGGCGAGTAAAACGCTTTTTCCAGGCGCAATTGGGCGAGCGATGCAATCAACTCGTCAACATTAGAAGAACTGACCTTGGCAAGCAGTTGCGCCAATTGCGTGTCGGCCTGCTCGGCTGCTGTGGCTTGTTGCTCGATCCGGGTCAGCATTGGTTTGAGATCAAACGGTTGCGCAAGCGGGGCGAGACGAGCCTTGGCAGGCAAAGGGGCCGTGCGCCGCCAGTGGCGAATCTCCAGATCCCGACTGTTCTGTGCCTGAATCACTTCGATGAGCGTGTCATTTGCCAGAAAGAAAAACCGCTTGTTCCGGTTGTCTGGCCATTCGCCCTGTGGACATTGCACCAATACCTGTCGGTACACCGCGCGCGGATTCATGGGCGCAAAGGGCTCAACCGGACCGGCCGCATGCGGTGAGATGGGTGCGAGTGCGGGCAAATAGCCCAGCGCTGTGCTGGTCGCCGTGCTGGCATGGTTGTCATTTTCGGGGCGATGGCTGCTGGCACCGCTGTACCGCAACTCGCAGGCATAGGCTGGTGTGCCGACTTCGTCAAATTGCGCGATGGCTTGCGCGTTTGTTGCCCGAATGCGGAGTCGTACTGTGGCGTTTCGGGCAATGGGCGCGAAATTGACGAATCTCTTCTCAAGCGCCCATGTCCCGCCCCATGCGGGCTCAAGCCGCGTGAAAGGCGAATGCATGCCCTCGGGAACCCATTCATGGTGCCCATGCCGGTGCAGCAAGAACACGGACCACCGTGGGTCGCGACGAAGCCATTCATCCATGCGCTGCTCGGATCGGGTCAGCGTTTCATGCAGCGTGCGCAGGTACTGTGCATCGCGGTCACCGCCAACGATGACCTCGCGGTTCATCTCTTGAGTCAAATAGACCTTGAACCCATTCCAGGCTGGATCGTAGGGGCCCGTGTAGGGGCTTGCGCTGTGAAACACGTTGGCACTCCACGCCAGCGTAGGGGTGCCAAGAGGTTTGCGGTTCAACCGCAGTTGGGCATGAGAGGGGTAGCTGGAGCCATCCTGACGCCGGATGTAGGTGAAACTCCGGCGCACCCATGTTGAGGCTGCGTCGATCACGGCCGCGTGTCGGATCTGGGTCAGCTCCTCCTGGCTGTGTGGCGCATTGCCGCCATGGGTGTTGTCAAGGGTCCACCCGCCGTACACCCCCGATGCCATCTGACGCAGCGTGCGCGCCTGGCTTGAACGTCGTCGCTCGTTTTGATCCCGAATCCAGCCTGGGGCGATTCCTTCGGCCTCGTCATCCAGGGCTGCTTCAAAGCCAATTTGTCGCAGACGCACCGCCGCCGCCTTGCGGCGCACCGGATCGGTGTCGCAGGTTGAAGCCAGGGCCTCGCGCTGGATGACCGGCGTGGTGCTGCATTGTCGCCAGATGACCTCGGCCACCTCATCACCTTTGGCGATGGCCATCAACAGATCGGCCCCCCACTTGCGCATGAACACCGCGCGCGCCTGTTCAAACTTCAGCTTCGCTCGGTGGGCCTCACCGTGGCGGCCAGGCGTCTCGTCATGGTCTTCGTCGGTCGTGGGCTGCAAGGCTTCGAGGCGGGACACGTCGTTTCGCAGCGCGAACACATCAATGTACCCGTGAGGCTTTGTCATGCCGACGGGCGCGGATGGCGCGGCACTGCATTGGGCTGTACCCAACAACAGGAGGAGTGCGAGTGTGGCGGTGTGGCGCATCGTCAAATCCTTGTCCAGCGAGTGAGGTCAGACCCAGCCCCAGGCACCTGGCTGGCGCGGCCCAGGGCTTCAAGGGTGTCGAGGATCTGGGGCAGGCGTTTTTTCCAGGGGCCACGGCCCGTGAAGTGCTCGGCGAGGGCGTCGGTGCTCAATGCGATGGGGCTGGTGGCCAGCACCTCGGCGGTAGCGCGCATTTGCTCGGGCAGTTCGGAGGGCCAGGGGCGGCGTGTGAGCACGGTGGGGGCGCTGGACGCGCTGGCGTTGTCGGGGTGGGTGGCGTCGGCGTCAGCGTCGCCGCTGTCGGCGGTGCCTTCCAGCTCGGTTTGTGAGCCTGTTTGGTGGATG
>JAGOKC010000131.1 GCA_017994835.1 Aquabacterium sp.
CGCGAGCGGCGCATCCCACATTTCCGCGCTTTTGGCCCTCCCTGGCCTCTCTGTTCTCCGTTTCTCTCTGGTGACCTCGCGAGCGTGCGCGAGGTCACTTCCTTTATTGATGCGGGTTTCAGGGCCGTTGGTTGTAGTTGTAGATTGGCCACCTCCGACGACCGAAGCATGAAATCGCACCAAATATCATCTTCTGGTGGCTACGACCTGACTGTTTCCTGCTCTCGGCAGCGGACGTTCAAGGGGCTACTCGACTCCGAAACCTGAATTCCATTTCCTCGGCCGGAGCTGACCTTGAACCTGCGATCCCAATCCGTCAGCAATGAGGTCGGTATGCTGCCATTCAATGGTGATTCATTCAGTCACCTCTACAAAACTTCATAGCCCATAGAGTGCTGACTGAAACGTAATTTCCTGGTCACCTTCCTGTTGGTAAGCGTCTCCTAAGATGGCATCACCGTCGGACGAGATATGCCCGATGGAATCAACCCATCTCACAAGGAGTAAAACATGAAGACCAAGCTTGCCAAACTGGCCCTGATTGCCGTTCTGAGCTCCGCAGGTGCAACAAGCGCGTTTGCCCATGATGCCGCCAGAGCCGAAGCGAAACAGATTATTGACCTAAAAGACGGTTCGACGCTCTACATCTTCAAGGACGGAAAAATGGCCATGGAAGACCGGTACGGTCGCGCCATTCGCACGTCTCCGGGCACCGTGGTAGAGACCAGTGATGGCCGAAAAATCACAACGCAGAGTGACGAAGTCGCGCGCCTCAATTCCCTGATAATCCAAGGGCACGAAGGAGGCTGAGGTTGACCACCCGATTATCCTGAACCTGAAGCGGCTCCTTTGGGGGCTGCTTCCGTTTGGAAGTAACGAGAAAGCAGTGAACGCTTTTCCTGTCGCAGTACGGTGCTGCTAGCCCGAAAGCTTTGACAAACATGTCGGGTGCAATCCCGATGAGCGCGCAAAAACTTGTTGTTGCGCCCCTGATGCACAAACGTCCTGTGTGCGGTCGACACACAGGCCATAACCCAGCCTGATTCGAAAGGAGTCTAAGCATGTCGGATGAGCCGCTCGGGCGCAGGCTTGCCGCGACAGACGTCGACGATGAGTCGAACGACCAGGTCGGCGAGGTCGAATCGGCGGTTGAAGCGGTAAGCGAAGGCGCCGAGGTAGCGATCAGCGTACTTGGCGTAGCCGAAGGACTTGTAGGCGCCCGACAGCATGGTCTTGAGGTTGCCCAGGACGGTGTTGACCCATTTGAACTGCGGCAACTCCCTGGGTTTGCGTTGACCGACGACTTCAACCTGGTGGATGCAGCCTGCTTCGGTGACTGCCGCAAAGCAGCTCAGGCCATCACTGAGCACCGTGCAGCCAGGCTTGAGGTTGGCTTTGGCCCAGATCGAAAGGGCCTCGTTGGAGAACGCCGCCAGCGGAGCGACCTTCAAGTACAACGGGTTGCCGGCGTCGTTGAGGGAGACCGCCGCGACGATGGGAACCTTGTTCTCCGAACCACGGCCGGGCTTGCCGCCGTGACGCTCGCCACCCAGGTAGGCGTCATCGATCTGAACCGCTCCCGACAGGCGATGTTGAGCCTCGCGCGAGGCCATCGCCGTCATGATCTTGTGGTGCATCAGCCATGCCGTCGGGTAGCTCACGCCGATATGGCGCTTGAGTTCAAGGGCCGACAGCCCAGTCTTGGCCTGGCTGATCAGGTAGATCGCCAGGAACCAGCGCGTCAGCGGCAGCTTGGTGTTGCCGAACAGTGTTCCAGCAGTCAGCGAGGTCTGGCGACGGCAGGTGTGGCACTGGTACAGGCTGCGGCCTTCGCCGACGACGATGCAATGCGCACGCCCTTCGCAGCGGGGGCAGGCGAATCCTTCGGGCCAGCGTGCGCTGCGCACCGCCTCCGCGCATGCCGTTTCCGTACCAAAGCACTGAAGGAACTCGGGCATCGACATGCCTCGTTGGAACTGGATCAGGTTGTAGGCCATGGCTTGCGCTCCTTGGTGGGACGCATCCAGCCTACGGGCTGGGTAGCTCACCAAGTGAGCCAGGCTTAGCTTCGTTTCGAATCAGGTGCCGCAATGGGTCCGATTGAGCGAATGGTTAGGCGTCGTGCGCCGGTCAAAACTGGCGGAGTATTGTGAATGAAAGAGTCATACGTTGAAGGTTTAGCCAACCACGGCGGCCCCGAGTCATGCGTGTGCAGCGGTAACGCTGTAGGCGAAGCGTTGACAGGGGAAAGTGTGGGCTGGGTATTGAGCCGCGAAATAACCACCCGGCGCGCGAGCGCTGGGATAGATCGGAGTGCCGAGGTGGTGACGCCACATCGAAGGCAACACTGGGAGCACCGCATTGGCGAGGTGCGCCTGGACTCCGCGCGGTCTGAGACCCCAAGCACGCATGGACATACTCTGCACGGGAACCGGGAGATCCCATCGCCTGCTGCGCCCGCTCGGGAGAGCATTGGCGCAGCGCGCATCGTGAAGCCAGTAGGCGTACGACGATGAGCCACGGGGGTGGGAAGTCGGATCGCGGCGTAGTACCGAGGAAGCCGGCGAACAAGGCTGCGGGGGAGAGACCCGCGGCGGCGGAGTTGGTGGAGGGAAGGCTGCGAGCCAAGGGGAATGCTGTTCAGCAGCGCATGTGCCGCAGATCGAGGCGGGCCTATGACGTGGAAACTGCGCTGGACGGCATACGACAGACGGCCAAGGGTCGTCCGGGGGCGAAGTTCACGACCCTGATGCATCACATCTACGAAGTGGAGCGACTGAGGGCGGCGTACATGGCGTGCAAGCGCAATGCGGCTGCAGGGGTGGACGGTCAGACCTGGGCCAGCTACGGGCAGAACCTGGAGAGCAATCTCCTGGACCTGTCGGACCGGCTTGGCAGGGGAGGCTACCACCCGCAACCTGTGAAGAGAGCGTACATCGACAAGACCGACGGGAGTAAGCGCCCCTTGGGCGTGCCCGCACTGGAGGACAAGATCGTCCAGCGCGCATCGGTCGAAGTCCTGAACGCGATCTACGAGCAGGACTTCAGGGGCTTCAGCTATGGATTTCGGCCTGGCAAGAGCGCGCACAACGCGCTGGACGCGGTGGCCATGGGTGTGAGTGCCAGGAAGGTGAGCTGGATACTGGATGCGGATATCAGCAAGTTCTTCGACACGATCGAACACGACTGGCTGATGAAGTTCATCGAGCACCGGGTGGCTGACGCGCGCGTGCTGCGGCTGATCAAGCAATGGCTGCACGCGGGTGTGATGGAAGAGGGGCGGGTCACGCGAAGTGAGTTGGGCACAGTGCAGGGCGGCAGCATCAGCCCGCTGCTGGCCAACATCTATTTGCACTATGCGTTTGACCTGTGGGTTGAGCAGTGGAGGCGGCGCCATGCCAAGAGCGACGTGATCATCGTGCGCTATGCCGATGATTGGGTTGCGGGGTTCGGCAAGCATGTGGACGCGCAGCGCTTCAGGCGCGACGTGGCTGCAAGGCTGAAGGGCTTTGGGCTGACGCTGCACGAGAAGAAGACGCGGCTCATCGAGTTCGGGCGCTTCGCGCGCGAGGACCGAAGCCGCCGGGGGCAAGGCAAACCACAGACGTTTGACTTCCTGGGCTTCACGCATTGCTGCGGCGCCACGCGCCGAGGCAAGTTCGTGGTGCTCAGACTGACCAGTGCCCAGAAGACACGCGCCAAGCTGCGCGCTGTGCAAGAAGAGTTGCGAAAACGCATGCACCGACCCATTGCGGAGCAGGGGATATACCTGCGCTCGGTGGTGGTCGGACACATGCGCTATTACGGCGTGCCACGCAATGGCGCGCGGCTCAAGGCGTTCCGGCTTCAAATCTCCCGGCTGTGGCACCGCGTTCTGTGCCGCCGCAGCCAGGTGCGACAAATGAAGTGGCAGCGCATGGCCAAACTCACTGCCCACTGGTTGCCTCCTATCCGAATATGCCATCCCTACCCAAACCAGCGTCTAATCGTCACCACCCAAGGCGGGAGCCGTATGCGGTAATTCCGCACGTACGGATCTGTGAGGGGGGAGTCAAGCGATTGGCTTTCCTACCTCGTCA
>JAGOKC010000132.1 GCA_017994835.1 Aquabacterium sp.
ACCTCGCCTCACGCCTGATTCGTTTCAACAAGCCTTACGGCGTGCTCAGCCAGTTCACGGCCGAGGGGGCATGGCGCGGTTTGAAGGACTTCATTGATCTGCCCGATGTTTACGTGGCTGGACGGCTCGATGCCGACAGTGAGGGGCTGTTGCTGCTCACGAACGACGGCAAATTGCAGGCGCGCATCGCCGATCCTCGCTTCAAGATGGACAAGACCTATTGGGTGCAAGTGGAAGGTGTGCCGGACCAGATCGCCTTGACCGCGCTGCGTCAGGGGGTGATGTTGAAGGATGGCATGACACGTCCTGCGCGCGCCAGATGGATGGCGGCACCGGCCCACATCTGGGACCGTGATCCACCCGTGCGCGTGCGCAAAGCCATCCCCACTGCCTGGATTGAGCTGGTGATCAAGGAAGGGCGCAACCGCCAGGTGCGACGCATGACCGCCGCTGTGGGCTTTCCGACCTTGCGCCTGATCCGCGCAGCCATCGGCCCTTACACCCTCGATGGCCTGTCGCCCGGCACGTGGCTGGATGCAGACATGGCGCGCACAGCGATTCGCTAGCTGACGAGGGTTTCAGCTTTCTTGCACGTAGGTGCCAGGAGCCGGAGCCAGTTGTGGATGCGATGCGGTGCATACCGGTCGCGCCGCCACCAGTTCACCGGCGCGTGGTTTGAGCCAGGCCATCCAGTCTTCCCACCACGAACCCTCGTGCGCCTCGGCGCGTGCGAACCAGGTGTGGGGCTTGTCGGAGCGGTGCGCATCGGCGGCGCGGAAGTGGCGCTTGGGCGGTTTCACCACGGGGTTGACGATGCCCAGGATGTGCCCTGAGCTTGACAACACATAGCGCTTGCTGCCGGTGAAGTGGTTGTTGACGTGGAAGGTTTGCTTCCAGGGGGCAACATGGTCGTCTTCGGCGGACACGGCATACAGCGGCTGACGGATGCGGGCCAGGTCGATGGGCTCGCCCGCAATGGTGAGGGCATCGGGTTTGATCAGTTGGTTCTTGAGGTACAGCTCCTTCAGATACCAGCTGTGCATGGCCTGCGGCATGCGGGTGGCGTCCATGTTCCAGTACAGCACATCGAACGAGGGAGGCTGTTCGCCATTGAGCCAGCCTTGTTCCACGTAGTGCCAGACCAGGCTGTTGGAGCGCAGCAGGCGGAAGGAGGCGGCCATGTCCTTGCCGTCCAGATAGCCGGTGCGGCCCATCTTGCGGGTGAGGTAGTTCACGCTCGATTCGTCAATGAAGACGTTGATGTCACCCGGCGCATGAAAGTCAACCAGGGTGGTGAACAGCGTCACGTCGGTCACCGGCACCTGTTCGGGCTCGAAGTGCTTGTTGGCCCAGGCCATGTACATGCTCAGGCCCGTGCCGCCTATGCAGTAGCCCACGGCATGTACCTTGTCAGAGCCGCTCATCGCACGCGCCGTCTCGATGATCGCGTGGATGCCTTCCGTCAGGTAGTCGTCAAAGCGGATGTCTCGCATCGAGGCGTCCGGGTTCTTCCAGCTGGTGATGTACACATCCAGACCCTGGTCGAGCAGGTAGCGCACCATGCTCTTTTTGGGGTTGAGGTCGAGCACATAGAACTTGTTGATCCAGGGGGTGATGATGACCACAGGCTGGGCATGCACCTGGGCCTGGGTGGGTGCGTAGTGAATCACTTCAACGAGTCGATTGCGCATCACGACCGAACCAGGGGTGGTGGCCAGGTTCTCGCCCACCTTGAAGTCGTCCGGGTTCGTCATCCGGATCTGACCTGCCTTCATGTCCTCCAGGAAAATTTCGTAGCCCTTGCGCAGGCTCTCGCCCTTGGTTTCGATGGCGCGTCGCATGGCCACCGGGTTGGTCAGCAGGTAGTTGGATGGGGCCAGGGCATTGAGCCAGTTGCGCCACCAGAAGGCCGCCTTGCGCCGCTCCCGATGCGACAGCCCAGGCGTGTGGTGCAGCATGTCCTGGGTGTGGTGGGTGAAGGCGAGGTACCACTCCTTGAGCAGATCCCAGCTGGGCGCTTTGGTCCAGATCGGGTCGGCAAAGCGCGCGTCCTCATCGTTGACCTGGATGGGATCGTCGCTGTGGACGTTCATCATGCGGTTGAGCGTGTGCCACTGCAGGTGCCAGAGGTCCTTCGACAGGTCGAGCATCCGCGCATTCAGCTCCTGAGGATGTGTCAGCCAGGCGATCTGGGCGTGGGTGATGGGTGCGCTCACGCCCAGCGGGTCCACCGACTGTTCGACCGTGTCATGCAGTTGGGTCAGGACTTGCGCCATCAGCTCGCCGGGCGCAGTGTTTGCGATTTGATGCGGCGCGGTGCCTATGGAATGGGTCGAGGTTGTCATGGGTGTGAGCTCCTGTCTGATGGGGCGGGCGCGGTCATGCCTGGGGGCTGGTGTTGCCCAATGCGTCGTGCTGCAGCAAGCCCGCTCGCAGCAACTGGGGGGTGAGGCCGGTCCAGCGCTTGAAGGAGCGCCGGAAGTTGGCCGCGTCATGAAAGCCCAGATACCGTGCGGCCTGTTCGTTGTCGCACGCCTGGTCCTGGAACAGTTGCAGGGTCACATGCGTGCGCACCATGTCCAGCTCGGCCTGGAAGTGGGTGCCCATGCGTGTGAGGTGCCGCTTCAGCGTGGCGGGGCTGGTGCCGAAGTGCGCCGCCGTGTCTTCCAGACTGGGGGGCTGACGGATGTGTTGCAGCAGGTGGTCGTACAAGGCCGACAGCCAACTGACCGGGCGCGCCATGCCCTGCAGCGCGTTCATGGCGACCGCCAGGCCGGCCTCGCTGCCACGCGGCCAGGGGGAGCGCAGCTGTGCCGCGTCGATCAGGATGCCGTCAATCAGGCAGTCAAAGCGCAGGCGCGGGCCGAGGTGTACCTCGTGGTGCGCCAGGTCTTTGGGGCGTGCGCGGTTGAAGCAGTAGGTCCAGTCCGGTGTGCTGCCGCCGAGCCAGCGGCTCATGGCGTGCACGGCGGACATGGCCATCTCGACCAGCAGGGTGCGCTGTCCCGGGGCCCCGAAGGCATCGGTCCAGTACAGCACGGCATGCCGATCCGTCAGCGCCAGGTGCGGCACCAGCAAAGGTGACAGCAGGGCTTGATGCTGCACCAGCAGTTGCAAGGCCCCCTCCAGATGCGGCGCGTGCATCAGCGCCTGACTCAGCGCGCCGTAGTGACCGGGCAGGCACAGTTGCCCCAGCAGAAAATGGGTGTCGGGGGACTGCAGGTGCTGGCTGGTGTTGACGATCAGCTGCAGCATGTCCTGGGCCGTGAGCCGGTGCGGACACTCCAGCAACTGAGACCGGCTCAGGCGGGTGTGCTTGAACAGGGCCGCATCAGGCACCTCGCGGTCGTGGGCAAACTCGGCAATCAGCGCAGGCTGGTACTGCGAGACGATGAACCGGCTGTGGGGGTCCAGAAAGAGGGTCATGCACACCTTCCAGATCAGGCCGGGTGGTGTGCCGCGTGCCGAGGCCCGCGTTGCAGCGATTCGATGCGTGCATTCAGGTGCGCGATCAGCACGTCCGGGTCGGTGTCGGCCACGGCACAGGCCACCCGGGCGCTCAAGTGCAGCCGGGCCCCTTTGCGTGTGTGCAGTCGGCTGTGGCCCAGCACGAGCGACAGGTGCTGCGCGCGTTCGCGTGCGTCGGCCTCGGTCGTGGCGGGCAGCAGCAGGGCAAAGCGGTCGCCAGCGTAGCGGCACAGCAGGTCATCGTGGCGAAGATGCAGCAGCAGCAACTGGCTCACCGCCTGCAGCACGCGATCTCCCTCGCGCACGCCGTGCTCGCGGTTGACGAGGTGGAAGTGGTCGATGTCCAGCATGATCAGGGCGCAAGACTCGTCGGGCGCGCGATGATGCTCCAGCCTCAGTTGGCGACGCAGGTATTCGGCATTGGCCAGATGCGTGGTGCGGTCCAGCACGCGGTGATCGCGGAACAGGCGCTCGCGGCGCTCGAAGTGTTCGCTGATGCGGAACTGCTCCTGACGCCAGTCGAGCAGGCCCAGAGTGAGCACCAGCATGCCCGTGATGCTGAGGCC
>JAGOKC010000066.1 GCA_017994835.1 Aquabacterium sp.
GCCTCGTGCACCGCCTTGTGCGCCAACATGGGCTGGCCCACCAGGTCACCGAGGGCGAAGATGTGCGGCACGTTGGTGCGCATCTGCACGTCCACCGGAATGAAGCCACGGTCGGTCACGGCCACACCGGCCTTGTCCGCGTCGATCTTCTTGCCGTTGGGCGTGCGGCCGACCGCTTGCAGCACCAGGTCATAGGTCTGCTCGGTAACCTTGACACCCCCCGTGCCATCGTCCCCCTCGAACTTCACCTTGATGCCTTCAGGTGTGGCCTCGGCTCCCACCGTCTTGGTCTTCAACATGATGTTGTCAAAGCGCGGCGCGTTCATCTTCTGCCAGACCTTGACCAGATCCCGGTCCGCGCCCTGCATCAGGCCGTCCATCATCTCGACCACATCCAGGCGTGCGCCCAGCGTGGCGTACACCGTGCCCATTTCCAGGCCGATGATGCCGCCGCCCACGATGAGCATCTTCTTGGGCACGCCCTGGAGCGCGAGCGCCCCGGTCGAGTCCACGATGCGCTCGTCTTGCGGGAAGAACGGCAAACGCACCGCCTGCGAACCCGCAGCGATGATGGCGCGCTTGAAACGCACCACCTTGGCCGCCCCGGTCTTCTCTTGCCCCGCGCCCGTGGTCTCTTCAACCTTCAGGTGATACGGGTCGATGAAGACGCCATAGCCGCGCACGGTCGTGACCTTGCGCATCTTGGCCATGGCTGCCAGGCCACCGGTCAGCTTGCCGATGACCTTTTCCTTATGGCCACGCAGCTTGTCAATGTTGACGCTGGGCTCGGCAAACTCCACACCCGCATCCGCCAGATGGCGGACTTCGTCCATCACCGCTGCCACGTGCAGCAGGGCCTTGGACGGGATGCAACCCACGTTCAGGCACACGCCACCCAGGGCGGCGTAGCGCTCGACGATGACAGCATTCAAACCCAGGTCGGCTGCGCGGAAGGCCGCCGAATAACCGCCAGGGCCGCCACCCAGCACCAGAACGTCGCACTCCACGTCCACGGGGCCGTTGTAGCTGCCAAAACCCTGTCCACCTTGCTCAGCCATACCGTCTCCGATCACAGCACGATGCGGCGAAAATCCGCCAGCAGCGACGCAAAGTACACATTGAAGCGGGCCGCCGCCGCGCCATCAATGACACGGTGATCCCACGACAGCGACAAAGGCAACATCAAACGTGGCTGAAAGCTCTGCCCATCCCACTTTGGTTCAATGGTGCTCCTGCACACCCCCATGATGGCCACCTCTGGCGCATTGATGATGGGCGTGAAGTACTTGCCGCCAATCCCCCCCAGCGAGGAGATCGAAAAGCAGCCGCCCTGCATGTCTGCCGGACTGAGTTTGCCCTCACGCGCCTTCCTCGCGAGTTCGGCCATCTCCTGACTGATCTGCAGGATGCCTTTCTGATCTGCGTTCCGGATCACCGGCACCACCAGGCCATTGGGCGTATCCGCAGCAAAGCCGATGTGGAAGTAGTTCTTGAGCACCAATTGATCGCCGTCCAGCGAGGCATTGAACTCGGGGAACTTCTTGAGTGCCGCAACCGCCGCCTTGATCATGAAGGCCAGCATCGTGACCTTCACACCCGACTTTTCGTTCTCCTGGTTCAATGCAAGCCGAAAGGCCTCCAGATCAGTGATGTCTGCATCGTCGTGGTTGGTCACATGCGGAATCACCACCCAGTTGCGATGCAGGTTGGCACCCGCAATCTTCTTGATGCGCGAGCGGTCCTTGCGTTCGATCGGACCAAAACTGGCGAAATCCACTTGCGGCCACGGCAACAACCCTGGAAAGACACCTCCCTGGCTCTGTTGCAAGTTCCCCGCGCCACCCGCTTGCCCTCCCGCCTGAGCCCCCGTCACCACCGTGCGAACAAAGTTCTGCACATCGACCTGCGTGATGCGGCCTTTGAAACCCGTTCCGGCCACAGCGCTCAAAGGCACACCCAGCTCACGCGCAAACTTGCGGATGCTGGGTGATGCGTGCGGCAGTGTCGTGAACGATGTTCCCGGCTGATGTGCGGGCAAGGCTGGCGCACTGGCAGGCAAGGCCACAGGCTCAGGGACAGCCTCTGAAACAGGAGCGGTCAGCACGGCAGATGCAGAAGCAGGTGGCACCACCGCCACCGCCTGTGCCGCCGCCGACAGCGGCGCTGCCACGGGTGCGGCCAAGCTCGCCTCTGCAGTCTCCAGCATCAAGATCAGCGAGCCTTTGCAGACCTTGTCACCCAAGGCCACCTTCAACTCCCTGACCACGCCCGCATGGGACGACGGAATCTCCATCGAAGCCTTGTCAGACTCCACCGTGATCAAACTCTGCTCGACCTTCACCGTGTCACCAGACTTGACCAGCACCTCGATGATCGCCACCTCTGCAAAGTCCCCGATGTCAGGAACCTTCACTTCAATCAATGCCATGTTGTGCTCTCCTCAGGCGTACAGCGGGTTGACCTTGTCGGCCTGGATGCCGTACCTTTGAATGGCCTCGGCAACCCTGGCCAACGGCAACTTGCCGTCATCAGCCAAGGCCTTGAGCGCTGCCACGACGATGTAATGGCGATTGATTTCAAAGTGTTCACGCAACTTGCTGCGGAAGTCGCTGCGCCCGAAACCATCCGTGCCCAGCACCTTGTAGCTGCGCCCCCTCGGGATGAAAGGGCGAATCTGCTCGGCATAGGCCTTCACATAATCTGTCGAAGCCACAACCGGGCCATCGTAAGGTGTCAACTGCCCGGACACGAACGACTGCCTTGGCGCGTCCAGCGGATGCAACAGATTGAAGCGCTCGACGTCCTGCCCATCGCGCGCCAGCTCATTGAAACTTGGGCAGCTCCACACATGAGCGGCCACCCCCCAGTCCGACTCCAGCAAGATCTTGGCCGCCATCGACTCACGCAAAATCGACCCCGAACCCAGCAAATTCACATTCCATGGCAAGCCTTTCTGGCCGTCCTGCAGCAAGTACATGCCTTTGAGAATCTGCTCCTCGGTGCCTGCTTTCAGCCCCGGCATTGCATAGTTCTCGTTGAGCAAGGTCAGGTAAAAGAACACATTCTCCTGCCGCTCCACCATGCGCTTCAAACCATGGTGCAGGATCACCCCCACTTCATGCGCAAACGATGGGTCATACGAAACGCAGTTCGGAATCGTGCCCGCCAGGATGTGGCTGTGCCCATCTTCGTGCTGCAAGCCTTCACCGTTCAACGTGGTCCGCCCCGAGGTGCCGCCCAACAAGAAACCGCGCGCCTGCATGTCACCGGCCGCCCAGGCCAGATCACCCACGCGCTGAAAGCCGAACATCGAGTAATACACAAAGAACGGGATCATGATCCGGTTGCTCGTGCTATAGCTCGTCGCGGCCGCCATCCAGCTCGACATGCCGCCCGCCTCGTTGATGCCTTCCTGCAGGATCTGACCGGCTTTGTCCTCGCGGTAGTACATCACCTGGTCCTTATCGACCGGCGTGTACAACTGACCTGCAGGGTTGTAAATGCCAATCTGCCGGAACAGCCCCTCCATGCCAAAGGTGCGCGCCTCATCGACCAGAATGGGCACCACACGCGGCCCCAGCACAGGCTCACGCAACAGCTGCGTCAGGCAACGCACATAGGCCTGCGTGGTTGAAATCTCCCGTCCCTCGACCGTCGGATCCAGCACCGCCTTGAAGGTGTCCAGCGGCGGAATGGTGAACTGCTCATCGGCCTTGACCCGGCGATGCGGCAGATACCCGCCCAAGGCCTTGCGACGCTCGTGCAGGTACTTCATCTCCGGCGAATCTTCAGCTGGCTTGTAGAACGGAATGTTGGGCAACTCGCTGTCCGGAATCGGCAGATTGAACCGATCACGGAAATAACGGATGTCCTCATCGGTCAGCTTCTTGGTCTGGTGAACGGTATTTTTGCCCTCACCTGCCTTGCCCATGCCATAGCCCTTGACCGTCTTGATCAACAACACCGTCGGCTGGCCTTTGTGGTTCACCGCGCGGTGGTAGGCGGCATAGACCTTGTGCGGATCATGCCCACCGCGCCTGAGGGCAAAAATTTGCTCATCGCTCATCTTCGCAACCAACTCGGCCACACGCTGGTCGCGCTCAAAAAAGTTCTTGCGAACAAAAGCCCCGTCATTGGCCTTCATGGCCTGATAGTCACCATCCAGGATTTCCATCATGATCTTGCGCATGAGGCCATCCTTGTCCTTGGCCAGCAGCGCATCCCAGTCGCTGCCCCACAGCAGCTTGATCACGTTCCAGCCCGACCCACGGAACTCACCCTCCAATTCCTGAACGATCTTGCCGTTGCCGCGCACCGGGCCGTCCAGGCGCTGCAGATTGCAGTTCACCACGAAGATCAGGTTGTCGAGCTTTTCACGCGCAGCCAGGCCGATCGCACCCAGCGACTCCGGCTCATCCATCTCGCCATCGCCGCAAAACACCCAGACCTTGCGATTGCTGGTGTCGGCAATGCCACGCGCATGCAGGTACTTCAGGAAGCGAGCCTGGTAAATCGCCATCAACGGGCCCAGACCCATTGACACGGTCGGAAACTGCCAGAACTCGGGCATCAGCTTGGGGTGCGGGTAACTCGACAGCCCCTTGCCCCCCACCTCCTGACGAAAGTTGAGCAACTGCTCCTCGGTCAGGCGGCCTTCCAGGTAGGCCCGCGCGTACACACCGGGCGACACGTGGCCCTGGAAGTAGATGCAGTCGCCACCGTGGCCTTCGCTCTCGGCGTGCCAGAAATGGTTGAAACCCGCCGCAAACATGTGCGCCACTGACGCAAACGAGCCAATGTGCCCACCCAGATCACCGCCATCTTCCGGGTGATGCCGATTGGCCTTGACCACCATGGCCATGGCGTTCCAGCGCATGTAAGCGCGCAGCCGCCCCTCCATCTCCAGATTGCCCGGACTGCGCACCTGGTCCTCCACCGCAATGGTGTTGACATAGGCGGTCGTCGCAGAAAACGGCATGTCGATGCCAGCCTGCCGCGCATGATCAAGCACGTTCTCAATGAGCTGGTGAGCGCGCTCGCGGCCCTCGGACTCGATGACCGCTGAAAGCGCATCCAGCCATTCACGGGTTTCCTGAGGATCCGGGTCCTGTGGGAGAGCTACCAAGGGATCTTGAGCAGACATGGATACGGACTCCAGATGGTGAATTGCGACAAACCCCTGACACTGCGAATCGTTTACGCAACAGGGCGGCACTGCCAAACTTCAAAAAAATATAAGCCATAAGTACCCGCTGAACAGATGGGCCTTGCCGACAGATAATCGACCCATGGTATTTCCGGCACCTCATCACGTTCCGACGTCCTCCACCAGACGCGCTCAGGCCGACACGCCTCAGCGTCTGTTCTGGCGCTGGTGGCGCAAACAAAGCCCCAGCCAGCAAGATCGTTACGCGACCCTGGGGCCGCTCGTGTCGGTGCTGCTGTTCCTGGCGGTGATCATTGCCGCATTCTGGTATCTGCGCAATGAAGAACTCGAACGCGAGCAAGAGTCCGTCAAACGCGACACCGAAGTCGTACAGCAGCAACTGCGCCTGCGCCTGATCGAAAACCAGGAAGATCTACAACGCCTCGCCCGCGACATCAGCTTCAAGGCCATCTCCGTCGAGCAATTCATGCTCGATGCCAGCGACTTCGTTCGCCCCCGTCCCGAGGTGCTGAGCATCTCGTGGCTGCAGGCAAACGAACGCGTCAAGGCCGTTCGCACCACGCTCACCCTGTCACTTGAATCGGGCCACCCGATTGACCGTGACCCGCTCGAAAACCAGGCCGATCACTACACCCCCCTGCACAAAGCCCCCGAATCACGGCAGGCCTTCACGCAGGCACGGCAGCGCAACCAGCCAATATATTCCCAGCCCTTCATCAACGCATCCGGCGGCAAAGTCATCCAGTTACATCTGCCCATGGTCGATCGCAAAGGGTTCACCGGCGCACTCATCGCCGAGTACTCCCTCGAAAGCCTGATGCGCCGTCAGGTACCACAAGAAGTGCTGCAGCGCCACGCCATGAGCCTGATGCGCGCCGATGGCGACCTGATCACCAGCTCAGTCGGCGCGGTCACATCCCGCTCCGCCAAGCCCAGCTTCGTCCACGACGTCATCGTCACGCCCGTCGGCAACGGGCTGTTGCTGCGCGGCATGGGTTTCAAAACCTCCTCCAGCCTGGTCGGCAGCACCTTGTTCTGGATGGTGGTCGCCCTGTCCTTGCTCACCGTCTGGACCCTGGTTGGCACCCTGCGTCACATGCGGCGGCGTGCTGACATACAGAAAACCCTGGTGCAAGAAACCAATTTCCGGCGCGCGATGGAAAACTCCATGCTCACCGGCATGCGCACCATCGACCTCGAAGGCCGCATCACCTACGTCAACCCGGCGTTCTGTGCCATGACCGGCTTTTCCGAGCAGGAGCTGATCGGCACGCGCGCGCCCTACCCTTACTGGCCACGTGATCGACTCGACGAATTCCATCGCCTGTTCCAGCAAGAGTTGATGGGACGCAGCCCCATGGGCGGTGTCGAGATCAGCATGCAGCGCCGCGACGGCAGCCAGTTCGATGCCCGGATGTACGTCTCGCCCCTGATTGATGCCGAGGGCAACCAGACCGGCTGGATGACTTCCGTCACCAACATCACCGAAGCCAAACGCGTGCGCGACCAACTCACTGCCGCCCACGAACGCTTCACCACGGTGCTCGAAGGGCTGGACGCAGCCGTGTCCGTGATGTCTGTCCAGCGCGGTGAAATGCTGTTTGCCAACCGCTCCTACCGCATCTGGTTTGGCGGCAACCCCGAAGCCCACGTCCAGCTCACCGGCGGCCAGGTCATGCCCGACGAGGTCATCGACGGTGACGAATCCGTGGACCACTTCGGCGGCCTGCCCACCCAGAAGCTCACCGACGCTGGCAGCGACACGCGCGAGGTCTATATGGACAACGTGCAGAAGTGGTTTGACGTGCGCGCCCGCTACGTGCAGTGGACCGACGGCAACCTTGCCCAGATGCTCATTGCCACCGACATCACCACACGCAAGCAGACCGAAGACGCCGCCGCCCGGCAGGCCGAAAAGGCTCAATTCACCAGCCGGCTCATCACCATGGGCGAAATGGCCTCGACCGTGGCACACGAACTCAACCAGCCGTTGGCCGCCATCTCCAACTACTGCAGCGGCATGATCAGCCGCGTGCAGTCGGGCAACATCGACAACGAACAACTGGTGGGTGCCCTGGAAAAAACCTCCCGTCAGGCCCAGCGTGCCGGGCAGATCATCCACCGCATCCGTCAATTCGTGAAGCGCAGCGAGCCGCAACGCCAGTCCTGCCGTGTGCGCGACATCATCGATGCCGTGCTTGAACTCGCCGTTTTCGAGATGAAGCGTCGCAGAGTCACCCTCAATTCGACGGTGGCAAACCGCCTGCCGACGGTCATGGCCGACCCCATCCTGATTGAGCAGGTGCTCCTCAATCTGCTGAAAAACGCGGCCGAGGCCATCGACTCTGCCCAGACCCCGCAGTCACGCCGACACATCGACCTGCGCATTCAGCGACGCCAGACGCCAGACCAGGGCGAGGTGGTCGAGTTCTCCGTCACCGACGGCGGTCCAGGCATGAGCGAAGACATGCTCGCGCGCTTGTTTGAAGCCTTCCACTCCACCAAAGCCGAAGGCCTGGGGATCGGCCTGAGCCTGTGCCGCTCGATCATCGAATCACACCACGGCCGCATCAAGGCCGAGAACATCTACAATGGTCAGCTGGTCGTGGGGTGTCGCTTCACCTTCACCCTGCCGATCGACAACAGTGACGAAGCTGATTCTGGCTTCCCCTTCCCTACCGACTTACTTGCCGAATGACCATGAGCTTGATTCCGAAAAAAGGCACTGTGTATGTGGTTGATGACGACGAGGCCGTCCGTGACTCGTTGCAATGGCTGCTGGAAGGCAAGGATTACCGCGTCCGCTGTTTCGACTCGGCTGAATCCTTTCTGGCCCGTTTTGACCCGCGTGAAGTGGCCTGCCTGGTCGCCGACATCCGCATGGACGGCATGAGTGGCCTGGAGTTGCAAGACAAATTGCTGGAGCGCAAGTCGCCCCTGCCCATCGTCTTCATCACCGGACATGGCGACGTGCCGATGGCCGTCAACACCATGAAAAAAGGCGCGATGGACTTCATCGAGAAGCCCTTCAAGGAAGACGCCCTGGTCGCCCTGGTCGAGCGCATGCTCGAAGAAGCCCGCACCGCCTTCTCGCAATCGCAAGAAGCCGCCAGCCGCGAAGCCCTGCTGTCTCGCCTGACCACCCGCGAAGCGCAGGTGCTCGAACGCATCGTTGCCGGCCGCCTGAACAAACAGATCGCCGACGACCTGGGCATCAGCATCAAGACGGTGGAAGCCCACCGTGCCAACGTGATGGAAAAGCTCAACGCCAACACCGTGGCCGACCTGCTCAAGATTGCCCTGGGTGCCAACGCGCCTGCCAACGCAGCCAGCGCCAAGTAAGCCCCACCTCCGGAGACCGGCTTGACCGCCGCCTCCCGCTGAAAGGCCGCCCATCTCCTGTGGCGGCCTTTTTCTATGGACCCCTTCTTTTCATCCCTACCGGAGCAGCCCATGACCGCCCAACTCATCGACGGCAACGCCCTGTCCAAACAACTGCGCGCTGAAGTCGCCCAGCGCGCCGCCGCCCTCACTGCCAAGGGCACCCGGCCCGGCCTGGCCGTGGTGCTGGTGGGCGAGAACCCCGCTAGCCAGGTCTATGTGCGCAACAAGGTCAAGGCCTGCGAAGAAGCCGGTTTCCACTCTGTGCTGGAAAAGTACGACGCAACCCTGTCCGAAGCCGAACTGCTGGCTCGCGTCGAAGCCTTGAACAACGACCCCAGCATCCACGGCATCCTGGTGCAGTTGCCCCTGCCCAAGCACATCGATGACCACAAGGTCATCGAAGCCATCTCGCCCCTGAAAGACGTGGACGGTTTCCACGTGGCCAGCGCCGGTGCCCTGATGGTCGGTGAAGTCGGCTTCAAAGCCTGCACGCCCTACGGCTGCATGAAGATGCTCGAATCCATTGGCATGAAAGACCTGCGCGGCAAGCACGCCGTGGTGATCGGCCGCTCCAACATCGTCGGCAAGCCCATGGCCATGATGCTGCTGGCCGCCAACGCCACCGTCACCATCACCCACAGCGGCACGGCCGACCTGGGTGCCATGACCCGCCAGGCCGACATCGTCGTTGCCGCCGTGGGCAAGCGCAATGTGCTGACCGCCGACATGCTCAAACCCGGTGCCGTCGTGATCGACGTGGGCATGAACCGCAACGACGAAGGCAAGCTTTGCGGTGACGTGGACTTTGCAGGCTGCGCAGAAGTGGCTGGCTACATCACCCCCGTGCCGGGTGGGGTAGGCCCGATGACCATTACCATGTTGCTGGTCAACACCATGGAAGCGGCCGAGCGCACCGCCGCCCAGGGCTGATGGGCCCAGGGCTGACGCCTGCACCGCGTCGGCCTTGCGTTTCCGCGGTGACACCCCATCTGCTGCACACGACTTTCTTGCGCTTCTTCCGGATCCCCCATGAGCACCAACCCACTGCTTGACACCACCGGCTTGCCCCTGTTTGATCAGATCAAGCCCGAACACGTGACGCCCGCCCTGGACGTGCTGCTGGCCGATGCGGAAGCGGCGTTGAGCCGGATCACCGGCCCGGATGTGCCTGCCGACTACGATACGCTGTCCCTGCTGCTGGATGTGAGCACCGAGCGCCTGGGCCGTGCCTGGGGGGCCGTGGGGCACCTCAACAGCGTGGCTGACACGCCCGAGATCCGCGCGGCCTACAACGAAAACCTGCCGCGCGTCACCGAGTTCTACACCCGCCTGGGTGCTGACGAGCGCCTGTACGCCAAGTACAAGGCTTTGAACCAAGCCCAGTCGGAGCTCGCCCCCGAACATCGCCTGAGCACCCCACGTCAGCGCGCCCTTGACCTGGCCCTGCGCGGTTTTGTGCTGGGTGGTGCCGAGTTGCAAGGTGATGCCAAGGCACGCTTTGCGGCCATTCAGGAAGAGCATGCTGCCAGGTCGCAGGCTTTTTCTGAACACGTGATGGACGCCACCGATGCTTACAGCTACTTTGCCCAACCCGACGAATTGACGGGTGTGCCTGAAGATGTGCTGAACGCCACCCGTGCCGCAGCCGCAGCCGAGGGCAAGGAGGGCCACAAACTGACCCTGCACATGCCGTGCTACCTTCCGGTCATGCAGTACGCCAGCAACCGCGCGCTGCGCGAAGCGCTGTACCGCGCCTATGCCACGCGCGCCAGTGAATTTGGTCCAGCCGAGCGAGACAACACCCCCTTGATGACCGAGATCCTGGGGCTGCGCCAGGAAGAGGCCCGCCTGCTGGGTTACGCCAACTTTGCCGAGGTGTCACTGGTACCCAAGATGGCCGACAACCCAGCCCAGGTGATGCACTTCCTGCGTGACCTGGCCCAGCGTGCCCGCCCCTTTGCCGAAAAAGACATCACCGAGTTGCGCGACTTTGCCCGCACCGAATGCGCCCTGTCCGACCTGCAAGCCTGGGATGTGGCCTACGTGAGCGAAAAGCTCAAAGAAGCCCGATACGCCTTCAGCGACCAGGAAGTCAAACAGTACTTCACCGAGCCCACCGTGCTCAAGGGTCTATTTGGTCTGATCGAAAAACTGTTCGACGTGCAGATTCAACCCGACAGTGCCCCGGTCTGGCACGAATCGGTGCGCTTCTTCCGCATCGAGCGGGCGGGCCAACTGATCGGCCAGTTCTACCTCGACCCCTATGCCCGCAACGGCAAGCGCCCCGGTGCCTGGATGGACGACGTGCGTGGCCGCTGGACTCGCCCCGACACCCAGACTACACAGACCCCCGTGGCCCACCTGGTGTGCAACTTCGCCAAGGGCGTGGGCGACAAGCCCGCGCTGCTCACCCACGACGACGTCACCACCTTGTTCCATGAGTTTGGCCACGGCCTGCACCACATGCTGACTCAGGTGAGCGACATCGGCGTCTCGGGCATCAGCGGCGTCGAGTGGGATGCGGTCGAACTGCCCAGTCAGTTCATGGAAAACTTCTGCTGGGAGTGGGACGTGGTCCAGCAACTCACCAGCCATGTCGATACCGGTGCACACCTGCCGCGCGCGCTGTTCGACAAGATGGTCGCAGCCAAGAACTTTCAGAGCGGCATGCAGACCGTGCGTCAGATCGAGTTCTCGCTGTTCGACATGCGCCTGCACGCCGAGCCCGGCTGCGAAGCCAACGTGCAAAAGGTCGTGGACGAAGTACGCCAGGAAGTGGCCGTCAACATTCCGCCCGCGTTCAACCGCTTTCAGCACAGCTTTTCACACATCTTTGCAGGCGGCTATGCTGCGGGGTATTACAGCTACAAGTGGGCTGAGGTACTCTCTGCAGATGCGTATGCCGCGTTCGAAGAGGCCGTCACAGCCGAGTCCGGGGTGTTGAGCCCCGAGGTCGGCCGCCGCTACCGTGAGACCATTCTCGAGGCGGGCGGCAGCCGTTCGGCCATGGAGAACTTCAAGGCCTTCCGGGGCCGCGAACCGCGCATCGACGCCTTGCTGCGTCATCAAGGCATGAGTTGATTGCCCCACGGGGTAAGGGAGTTGAGGATGAACCGCATTGTTGTGAGTGCACTGGTCAGTGGCCTGCTTTGGACGGGCGTGTCAGCCCCTGCCTGGGCGCAGTACAAGGTGGTGGGCCCGGATGGGCGCGTCACCTACACCGATCGCCCTCCGGTTGACCGCCCCGCACAGGCCGTCAAATCTTCTGGCGCTGCGGGCAACAACCCCGCACTGCCCTATGCCCTGCGCAATGTGGTCACACGTTACCCGGTCACGCTCTACACCAGCGCAAACTGCCCGGCATGCGACGGTGGTCGCACCCTGCTCCAGGGTCGAGGCATCCCCTTCACCGAAAAAACAGTGAACACGACGGAGGACGCCCGAGTCCTGCAAAGCCGTGAGGGCACCAACTCCGTGCCTGTGATCCGCATCGGCAGCAAACAGGTCACCGGCTTCGAGCAAGGTGAATGGACGTCTTACCTCGACGCCGCAGGCTACCCACAGCAATCCGCCTTGCCTAACGGGTATCGCCAGCCAGCCGCCACCCCGCTTGCCCCCACAGCCAACCCGCCGCAGTTGGCCCCTGAGGCCGACCCAGCTCCCAAGACATCACCCGAGCCCACGCCAGCCCCCCCTGCTGGCAAAGCGCCACCGGGCTTCCGATTCTGACCCTTGAGTTCCTCTGTCTCTTTTGGTGACGGCTGTGCCGTCCCTCCCGTCGTTGCCATCGTGGGTGGCGGCCCGGCGGGCCTCATGGCCGCTGAGGTGCTGTCCGCCCAAGGCATTCAGGTGGATCTGTACGACCGCATGCCCTCGGTGGGACGCAAGTTCCTGCTGGCAGGGCGTGGGGGCTTGAACCTGACGCACTCCGAAGCGCTGCCTCGTTTTGTCAGCCGTTTTGGTGAGCGTGAAGCCCAGCTTGCCCCCTTGATCGAGGCTTTCACGCCCGAAGCCTTGCGTGACTGGGCGCAAGGTCTGGGCGTCAGCACCTTCGTTGGCAGCTCCGGGCGCGTCTTTCCCACTGACATGAAGGCCGCACCGCTGTTGCGCGCCTGGCTGCACCGCCTGCGTGATGCCGGGGTGCGTTTTCACATGCGGCACCAGTGGCTGGGCTGGGATGATGCGGGTGGCATGCGCTTTCACACGCCCAGCGGCGAGATAACCGTGGCACCTCGCGCGACAGTGCTGGCCCTGGGCGGCGGCAGTTGGTCACGCCTGGGCTCAGACGGTAGTTGGTGGCCATGGCTGCAAGCGCGGGGCGTAGATGTGGTGCCCTTGCAAGCAGCCAATTGCGGCTTTGATGTCGCCGCCACCGGCCCAGACCGAACCGGCTGGAGCGATTTTCTGCGTCAGAAGTTTGCCGGGCAACCCATCAAGCCCGTGGCGCTGCAGTTCACCGACCGAAATGGCCGCACGCTTCGTCAACAAGGCGAATTCGTGCTGACCGCCACGGGGGTGGAAGGCAGTCTAATCTATGCGTTTTCTGCTGCCATCCGCGACCAGATTGCGGCGCACGGCAGTGCCACCGTCCACCTGGATCTGTTGCCCTCGCACACGCCCGAGCAGGTGCTGACGGAAACCTCACGCCCCAAGGGCCCACGCAGCCTGTCCACGCATCTGAAAAGCCGCCTGGGCATCCAGGGCCTGAAAATGGCACTGCTGCACGAAGTGCTGAGTCCCGCGCAATTGAACGACCCAGCTCCACTGGCGCAGGCGCTCAAAGCCCTGCCGATCACACTGAAAGCGCCCCGCCCCATCGACGAGGCCATCAGCACCGCCGGCGGCGTGCGCTTCGAAGGCATGAACGCGCAGTTGATGCTCAACAACCTGACCGGCGTGTTCTGCGCAGGCGAGATGCTGGACTGGGAAGCCCCCACCGGGGGCTATCTGCTGACGGCATCGATGGCGACGGGTCGGCAGGCGGCGCATGGCGTGATCGCGTTTCTGTCGGCGTAGTGCAACTGCTGCACGGCCGACAATGCGCGCGGGTCAAGCCTGCAGGCCTGCGAAAACGTTCTGCACGTCCTCGTTGTCATCCAGCGCGGCCAGAAAGGCTTCGACCTCTTCCAGGGCCTCGGCGCTCAGGCTGGCGGCATCCACGGGGTTCTTGGGTCGGTAACCCAGCTTGGCCGACAGCACCCGAAAGCCCTGGGCCGGCAGCGCACGGCTGACCAGGTCCAGATCCGTGGGGTCGGTCCAGAACAGCATGGTGCCGTCTTCGTCGCCCGGCTCCACGTCCTGCGCACCGGCCTCGATGGCGGCCAGCTCCGCGTCAGCACCGGGCGTCGCTGCTTCGGCTTCAGCTTCGATGATGCCGACGTGGTCAAAATCCCACGCCACCGAGCCAGACGTGCCCAGCTGCCCCTTGCGGAACAGCACGCGCATGTCGGACGCGGCGCGGTTCACGTTGTCGGTCAGGCACTCCACCATCACCGGCACGCGATGCGGCGCAAAGCCCTCGTAGATCACGTGCTCGAAATGCACCGCCTCACCCGTGAGGCCAGCGCCCTTCTTGATAGCGCGCTCCAGGGTGTCCTTGGGCATGGACACCTTGCGGGCCTGCTCCACCACCAGGCGCAGGCGCGCGTTGGCAGCCGGATCCGCACCGTGGCGGGCGGCCACCATGATGTCTTTGGCCAATTTGCCGAACAGCCTGCCCTTGGCATTGGCCGCGACGTCTTTGTGCTTTGCTTTCCACTGTGCGCCCATGTCGGCTGCTCCTGAATCAGAATGTCAAGGTCTTGACGCCTTGCGACGTACCCAGCAGGCACACGCCTGCCTTGTTGCGAGCGAACACGCCCACGGTCACCACACCCGGGATCTGGTTGATGTCGGACTCGAACTGCACCGGGGCAGTGATCTGCAGCCCGGTCACGTCCACGATGAGGTTGCCGTTGTCGGTGGTCACGCCTTCACGCACCTTGCCCGTGCCGCCCAGCTTGGCAAACGCACGGATCACCTGCGCGGCCGCCATCGGGATCACCTCGACGGGCAGCGGGAACTTGCCCAGGGCATCGACCAGCTTGGACTCGTCGGCGATGCAGACAAACTGCTCGGCCAGGTCGGCCACGATCTTTTCGCGGGTCAGGGCAGCGCCGCCGCCCTTGATCATGTGGCCGGCGTGGTCGATCTCGTCGGCACCGTCGATGTAAACGCCCAGCGAGGTCACGGTTTCAGCTGGCAGCACCTGGATGCCCAGCGCTTCCAGGCGCTGCGTGCTGCGCACCGAGCTGGACACGGCACCGGCCACACGATGGGGGTCGGTTTTCAGCGCCTCGCCCAGCGCGTCGATGAACTTGTCAACGGTCGAGCCCGTGCCCACGCCCACGATGCTGCCGGGCTTCACGTAATCCAGGGCCGCGCGGCCCACCAGGGTTTTCAGTTCGTCTTGGGTCATGGGAGTTTCGTGGGTCAAGGCCGGCCCGTCAGCGTCATCCACGCCAGCAGGCCACCGATCAGCACCGG
>JAGOKC010000067.1:0-7244 GCA_017994835.1 Aquabacterium sp.
TGCCGGTATCATCGGCCATCATGCGTTTCTTTCGTTCATTTGCCTGTCTGATGGGCCTGACTGTGCTCGGGATGGTTGCGGCCATCGCGGCCCCCCCTCACGAGGTGGCGCGCGCGTCTGCGCCCATCCAGTCACATGCCCGTTTTTGCGAGGTCATGACCCGCAAGCTGCCGAACGTGACCCCGACCCTGTGCGCGCTCGCGCACCTGCGCCCCGGCCCGGCCCGCTCGGTGCAAGGCCACAATCTGCTGACCCGCGATGTCGTGGCACCGCAGGCGGCCTTGCGCGTGCTGGTGGTGGGCGGGGTGCATGGCGATGAGTTGTCATCGACCTCGCTGGTGCTGCACTGGATTGGCCAGGCGCAGGACCAGCCCGCCAACATCCACTGGCGCTTCGTGCCGCTGATGAACCCCGATGGGATGCTCAAATCGCAACCCACCCGCACCAATGCCAACGGGGTGGACCTGAACCGCAACTTCCCCACGCCCCATTGGGACAAGGAAGCGCCGCGCTACTGGCAGCACCGCACCAGCAAGGACCCGCGCCGTTTTCCGGGGCACCAGGCCTTGTCTGAACCCGAGACCCGCTGGCTGCACGACGAGATGGAGCGCTGGCAGCCACATTTGATCGTGGCCGTGCATGCGCCTTATGGCGTGCTCGATTACGACGGTCCGGTGGTGGCACCCAAGAAGTTGGGCAGCCTGGTGCTGGACCAGGTGGGCATCTTCCCGGGCAGCCTGGGCAACTACGGCGGCGTGCACAAGAAGGTGCCAGTGGTCACCATCGAGCTGCCCAGCGCCTTGCGCACCCCGCAGGAAGCCGAGATGCGCAAGATGTGGCAAGACCTGCTGCGCTGGACCCAACTGCGCCTGCGTGCCCCGACCAGCTGAGCCTCAGGCCTTGGGCGGTGCGGCCTGGGTGCTGGGCAGGGTCGCCAGAATCGACAACAGACGCTGAATCTGCAGCGGTTTGACCAGGTAGTGGTTGAACCCGGTCTGCAGCGCGCGGGCAATGTGCTCGGGCAGGGCGTCGGCGCTCAAGGCGATCAGCGGCATGGCCTTGAGGGTGGCGTTGGCGCGCACCCGGCGGCACAGGTCCAGGCCACTGCCATCGGGCAGATTGATGTCCACCAGGGCCACGTCGGGGCGCAGGCGTTCGATGCTGGCCAGGCCTTCGGCGGCGGTTTCGGCCGAGTGCAGGTGCACCTGCGGGTAGGCGGCAAACAGCGCTTCGACCAGACTGCGGTTCAGGGCGTTGTCTTCAATGTGCACCACGCGCAGCGGTGGCAGCATCACGGCAGGTTCGTTGTGGTGGGTGTCACCCAGGTGCAGATTGCTGGCCCCTTCGGCCAGCGGCAGGCGCAGCGTGAAGGTGCTGCCGTGGCCCAGCGTGCTGGTGACGTCGATGCGGCCATGCATCAGTTCAGCCAGGCGTTGCGACACCGCCAGCCCCAGACCGTTGCCGTGGTTGCGGCCATTGGACGTGTCAAGCTGAACGAAGGGTTGGAAGATGCGCTCCTGATCGCCCGGTTCAATGCCGAAGCCCTGGTCACGCACTTCGATGAGGGCCACGCGCTCGTTGGGCGAGGGTCGGGCCTGCAGCCATACGGTGGCCCCGCTGGGGCTGAACTTGATGGCGTTGCGGACCAGATTGAGCAAGATGGCGCGGGTGTGCTGTGGGTCGGCCCACAGGGTCAGGGACGGGTTGTCCACCAGCACGTTGATGTTGTTGGCCTGGGCCTCGCCTTCGAGCTCGTTGCGGATGTCGCGCAGCAGCACCGACAGCTCGATGCGCTGGGGCCGCAGGTTCAGCGGACGGCTTTCAAGGCGGGAGTATTCGAGGGTCTGGTCGAGCAGGCTCAGCAGCTGTTGCCCGGCTGTGTGGATGTGACCGACCTGGCGGCGTTGCGTCTCGGGCAGCAGACCGTCCACGCTCATGTCGAGCAACTGGGTGAAGCCCAGAATGGCGTTGAGCGAGGAGCGCATGCTGTGGCTCATGCGCGAGAGGAACTCGGCCTTGCTGGCCAGGGCCACTTCGGCTTCGAGGCGGCGGGCGTGCTCGCTCTCGGCGCGACGGCGTTCGCTCAGGTCGTGGAGCACCTCGATGTGGTGGGTGACGTGGCCGTCGGCACCGATCACGCGTTGCACCGAGCGGGCCACCCAGAAGGGCTCACCGTCCTTGCGGTGGTGGCAGATTTCCAGGCGCTCGATGCTGTCACCCTGGGCCAGCGCCTGGTTGATGTGGGCGATGGTGGCCGAGTCGGTGTGCGGGCCGCTGAGCAGCTCTTCGGGTTGCTGGCCGTGGCACTCGGTGAGGGCGAAACCCGTCAGGCGGGTGAAGGCCGGATTGACCCAGGTGATGCAACGCCGCGTGTCGCAGATCAGGATGGCGTCGCTGACGCGATCAGCGATCAGGGCGAGTTCCTGGTTGGTGCTGTGTGCGCGCTGCAGAGCGGTCTGCAACTGATGGATCAACTGGTTCTTTTGAGCCAGGGTGTCAGTGTCGTGAATGTCGGCATCCTGCATCTGGGTCTCCTCGGGCATTCTGATGGTTTTCGGTGGCCGGTTCGTGTGCCGACATCACCACAGGGCCAAGTCTAGGCGCTTCGCCGGGTCTTGACCACGCTGATCCACCCTGAAGCGGCATGAATCCCCTTGTTTTTGCAGGGTTTTGTGTTTCTGTAACCCTCACAGCCTTTGTCAAAACTGAGGGGCGACACGCCATGAGCACTGTTTACGATTTTGAGGCACAAACGATCACCGGCCAGCCGGTGAAGCTGGATCAGTACCGGGGCAAGGTCTTGCTGATCGTCAACACGGCCAGCAAGTGCGGCTTCACACCGCAGTTCGAAGGCCTGGAGAAGCTGTGGCAGAGCCACGGCCCCAAGGGCTTGGTGGTGCTGGGCTTTCCCTGCAACCAGTTTGCGAGCCAGGATCCCGGTGCCAACGAGGAAATCGCCTCGTTCTGCCAGCTCAACTATGGCGTGAGCTTTCCGATGATGGCCAAGGTGGACGTGAATGGCTCGCAGGCGCATCCGCTGTACCAGTGGTTGGTCAAGGAGGCTCCGGGCATTTTGGGCACCAAGTCGGTGAAGTGGAATTTCACCAAGTTTCTGATCGGTCGCGATGGTCAGATGCTGGGCCGCTACGCCCCAACCGATGCGCCCAAGTCGCTCATTGCCGACATCGAAAAGGCTTTGGCGGCCTGAGGCGGTTTGATCCAGGTCAGTCTCTTGTCTGGTTGTGAGGCTTGATTGCGGCACGCCAACTCTTGAAAATGGCGTGACCCGACCCATGTGGGCTCTATCCCATCAACCTGGAACGGAGGACACGATGAGCAAACTGACCCGTTACGCCAACCCTGTGGATGAATTGTTTCGCGGCTTTTTCGTCAAGCCGATGGACCTGCCTGCGGACCTGTCGCCGCGACAGATCAAGATGGATGTGAAAGAGCAGGACAAGTCCTACGAGGTGCATGCCGAGATTCCCGGCGTGAAGAAGGAGGACATCCATGTCGAGATCGAGGGCAACCAGGTCTCGATCAGCGCTGAAGTCCGGCAGGAGAAGGAAGTCAAGGACGGTGAGCGCGTGCTGCGATCCGAACGTTACTTCGGTCAGGTCTCGCGCAGCTTCCAGCTGGCCCACGACATCGACGAGGCGGCTGCCACGGCCAGCTTCAAGGATGGGGTGCTGGCACTGACGCTGCCCAAGAAGACGGCGGCGGGCGGCAAGCGCCTGGAGATCAGCTGACGCGGTGTGTCTGGCGCGTGGGCCGAATCAACGTTGGCCCCCCTCTTGAGGGGCTGCGGGCTCTGGTCACTGGCCTGAGAATCGCCGCATCTTCAGCGTAGATGGCCGGCGGCCAGGAAAGTGACAGCGATGCGGGCAATCAAAACGTGGATCTTGTTGGGCATGGTGTGCACCCTGGCGGCCTGCGCCAGCAAGGAGACCGATCGGGTGACGGATGCGGCCACGCGTCCGCTGGGGGATCTGAATCTGGTGCGCGAGGAGATTCCCGCCGTGCTGCGACAGGCTCAGGCCACACCCTATCAACTGCCCGCCGAGGTGGACTGCGCGTCGCTGGTGCAGAGGGTGCATGAGCTGGACGGTGTGTTGGGGGCTGATCTGGACACGCCGCCCTCCAAGGACAACCCTGGCCTGATCGAGCGTGGCTCGGACGCGGCTGGCGATGCCGCCATCGGTGCCTTGGCGCGCACGGCCGATGGTCTCATCCCTTTCCGGGGCTGGGTGCGCAAGCTCACCGGTGCCGAGCGCCATTCACGCAAGGTGGAGGCCGCCATCGCTGCGGGCACGGTGCGCCGCGCCTTCCTCAAGGGGGTGGCGATCACGAAGGACTGTTCCTGGCGCGTGGCCCCTGCGCAGGCGGTGGCCGTGACATCGACCACTGCACCCTGATGGCCTTTGGATCGCAACGATCAGGGCAGATCGGGTTGGTGAATCGGCTCAAGTGGGATATCGTGTGAGGATTGACCATTTGAAAGAGCTGCGTGCCACCTAAACCCAACTATTCGTTCGAAAAACGTCAGCGCGAGCTGGAAAAGAAGAAAAAGAAGGCCGAAAAAGCCCAACGCAAGGCCGAGGGCGACCATGTCAGCCCGCAGTCGGACGATGGACAGCACGGGGATCAACCCCCTGTGGCTTCGGACGCTGCGCCAACGGCCTGAGCAGCAGGTCGAGAGACCGTGGCCCCACGCCTGCCGCTTCAGCGCAGGCGGGCCAGGCGGTTCAGCAACTCGGTGGGTTCGTCCACCTCGGTGCGGGCCGCGCCCACATAGATGACTCCTTCATTGCCATCGAGGGTGAGGGTGTCGCCCTCCTGCAAAATGAGCCCGCCCAGATTCACGCTGCGCTGCGCTTCGTCGATCTGCAGTTCAGGGCATCCGACCAGACAGACTTTGCCCATGTGACGCGCCACCACGGCCGCGTGTGAGGTGCGTGCGCCGCGTGCGGTCAGCAGGCCTTGTGCGTGGGCGAGTGCGGCAATGTCGCCGGTGTCGGCATCGCGTCGCACCAGGATCACGGGGATGCCGTCGCTGTGACGGGTTTGTGCGCGCTCGGCATCCAGCGCGATTTCGCCGATGGCCACGCCGGTGCAGGCGCTGGCGGCATGGGCCTGAGGGCTCAACGCTTGTCCGTCGGCCGATACGACGTGGGTGGTGCGCAATTGGTCGGCCTGCAAGGTGGCGGTGCGGCGGCGTGCTTCATCCAGGTCGATCAGGCCTTCGTCGAGGAGGTCTAGCGCGATGCGCGCGGTGGCCTGCGGGGTGCGCTTGCCCTGGCGGGTTTGCAGCATGTAGAGCTGCCCCTCCTGCACGGTGAACTCAAAGTCCTGCATGTCGCCCAGTGCGTGCTCCAGCTTTCTGCACGCATCTTGCAGGGCTTGCCAGGCTTCGGGCAGCACGCTGGCAAGTTCGTCGTGGCCGTGTGCGCTGCGTCGGCCCGAGACCACGTCTTCGCCCTGGGCGTTGAACAGAAAGTCCACCCACAAACGGGGCTCGCCGGTGGCAGGGTCGCGGGTGAAGCCCACGCCGGCACCGGAGCGTCCGCCTGCGTTGCCAAACACCATGGCCTGGACCGTGACGGCGGTGCCCAGGTCGTCGGGTAATTGATTGGCCTGACGGTAGGCCACGGCTTTGTCCGATTGCCATGAGGCCAGCACGGCGGCGATGGCGTCCGAGAGTTGGCGTGCCGGGTCTTGCGGGAAGGGCTGGCCGCTGAGGGTTTGAACGAGTTGCTGATGGCGGCGGGTGAGGGCGCGCAGTTCGGCAAAGTCCAGGTCACGCTCGTCGCGCCCCCCGGTCAGGCTGGTGGTGGCATCTTCAAAGGGCTCGGCGGGCAGGCCGCGCACCACTTCGCCGTAGGTGGCGACCAGGCGGCGGTAGGCGTCCCAGACGAGGCGGGGGTTGCCGGTCTGGCGGATCAGGCCGGGCACGGTGGCGTCGCACAGGCCGATGTTGAGCAGCGTCTCCATCATGCCGGGCATGGAGACGGGGGCACCGGAGCGCACCGACAGCAGCAGGGGGCGGCGGGCGTCGCCCAGTTTCAGGCCGCAGGTGGTTTGCAGAGCCTGCAGGCCCGGCGTCCAGGTGCCGGGCAGGGCCGCCTGGGTGCGGCTGTGTTCATCGTGGCAGGCGCTGGTGGGCAGCACGAAGGCGGGTGGCACAGGCAGGCCGATGTCGGCCATGCGCAGCAGGTTCCAGGCCTTGAAGCCCATGGTCTGGGCGCTGGCGCTGGCGGCTTGCTGCGAGGTGAGGGCGGCATCGCCGCAGCCGATGAGGTAGAGGTCGAGGTTGGGTGCGGCGCTCATGCTCAGGCTCCTGCCTGGTTGAAGGCCACATCGCGCAGGCCGTAGCCCGCTGACAGCAGACGGTCGGAGGCGAGTTCGAGCGTCTGTGCCAGGTCGTTGGCGAGCATCAGCGAGGGAGCGTCGTCGATCTCCTGCAGCAGGATGCGACGGGCGTGGCGCAGCAGTTCGTCGCATTGGCGTTCAGCCCGCAGCACAGCCCAGGTGGCACCGAGGAAGGCGTCGTTGTCGGTGAGCTCGGAGTCGCTGCCCAGGGTGCGGGCGATGCTGAGGGCGCGGATGTGGTCCTGCACGGCTTGCAGAACGGTCTGGGCCAGACGCGACAGGATCTGGCGCACTTCGTGGTTCCAGCCGTGCTGGTGGTGGTCCGCGATCAGGGTCATCAGGAAGGCGGCTTCTTCGAGCGCATCGGCGACGTCGTCGGATTGGGCGAGCAGCCGCGCGATGGGTTGCCAGCGTGGCAGGCGTTCGGCCTCGTCGCGGGCCTGCATGACCAGATGGTCGGCGCGGCGTTCCCAGGCTTTGGCGCGGGCGGCGAGTTCCTGAGCGGCGTCGCGCAAACCGTCGTGCCCGTGGGCGAGGGCGTCGCTCACGCCTTGTGCGAGGGCGTGGCAGTAGGCGGCGTGTTCGTCGAGCAGGTCGAACTCGGTGGTGCGGCGCTGTACCTGGCGGGCCAGCAGCAGGCGGGTTTCGTCGGCCACCAGGGCGGTGGGCTGGCCGCGCAGCAGTGCCTGGGTGGCCAGGCGCATGACTTCGAGCAGCAGGTTTTGGGCCGGGGCGTCGCCCAGCACGTCGTCGAGTCGGTCGCCAATGCGGAAGGCCCCGACGCCTGCGCCTTGCATGGCTGTGAAGATCAGCTGTTCACCGCCGGCCTTGAGCCAGGCCATGTGCCCGACTTCGGCCTGGGCTGCAGCGGTCAG
>JAGOKC010000067.1:7344-15024 GCA_017994835.1 Aquabacterium sp.
CGTGCGATGCAGGCCTTGCATGAAGGCGCGCACGAGGGTGCGGTCGCTGTCTTCGAGGTGCCAGACGTGGGCACCGTCGATGACCTCGCCGGCCATCTCGGCGGCGAGTTTGTTGATCTGTTTGTGCAGGTCCATGATCAGCAGGTGCAGGCTGTCGCCGTCCTTGCGCTGACCGTGGGTGAGGGCGTGCAGTTGTGCCTTGTCGAGTTGTTCGCCGTGGAGGGCGTCGAGCCAGTCCTGCCACTGATGCACGCGCTGGTGTGGTTCCTGGTCGGTGGTGCAGGCCACCAGCACCGGGCGGGCCATCAGGGCGAGGTCGTCGTGCAGGGCGCTGACGAGTCGGTCCAGCTCGGGGACGAGCAAGAGGCCATCAACCCGGCTGGCCCCGACGGGCAGTTCGTGCAGCCAGGTGGCGTGGCTCAGTCCGGCGGCCAACATCTCGTGGCTGAGGTCGAGTGCTTCGCGCTGGGGGTGCTCGGCATGCGCCAGAGCGGCCTGCAAGACTGTCAGATAGAGTTTGAGTCTGTCATTGGCCCCGAGTGCCGCTTTGATCCACACCGGCATCAGCAAACCTTGCTGACCCAGTGATGCCACGGCTTGACTTTTCTGCATTGCGCGCTCCATTGCTCATGTGCAGATCAGTCTGGCGCGGGTGTGTGACGGGTTCGTGGCAGGGGGCCACTCATGTTGCTGTCCCCGGTTTTGATCGCAAATCTTGCTTCTGTGCAGGTGAGGCCAGCGAGGCAGAACAGCGAGGTGAACAGTCGGTCGATAATCGGGGTCATGTCAGCTGCGCCTTTGCCGGTGAGGGCGCTCACAGGAGACCCATCCATGTTCCGTCACGTTGACGCCTACCCTGGCGACCCCATCCTCACCCTCAACGAGGACTTTCAGAAGGACCCGCGTCAGGGCAAGATCAACCTCAGCATCGGCATCTACTTTGACGAAGACGGCCGTCTGCCGGTGATGGACGCCGTGCGCGCGGCCGAGACCGAGTTGCTGTCCCACATCGCCCCCAAGCCCTACCTGCCGATGACCGGCAACCCCGCCTACCGTCAGGCCGTGCAGGAGCTGCTGTTTGGCGCGCAACACGAGGCGGTGACCAGTGGCCGCATCGCCACCATCCAGACCCTGGGTGGTTCTGGCGGCCTCAAAGTCGGTGCTGACTTTCTGAAGCGCTATTTCCCCAGTTCGCAGGTGTGGGTGAGCGACCCGACCTGGGACAACCACAAGGCGATCTTTGAGGGTGCGGGCTTTCAGGTCAACACCTACCCCTACTACGACGCCGCCACCAAGGGTTTGAAGTTCGACGCCATGCTGGCCGCCATCGAGGCGCTGCCGGCGCAGAGCATCGTGCTGCTGCACGCCTGCTGCCACAACCCCACCGGCGTGGACCTGAACCCGGCGCAGTGGACGCAGCTGATTGAAGTCATCCAGGCCCGCAAGCTGCTGCCGTATCTGGACATTGCCTACCAGGGCTTTGGCGATGGCATCGACGAAGACGCCTTTGCGCTGCGCGCGCTGGCCGACGCGGGCGTGAGCTTCTTCGTGGCCAATTCGTTTTCCAAGAGCTTTTCGTTGTATGGCGAGCGTGTCGGCGGCCTGAGCGTGGTCTGCCCGGACAAGGATCAGGCGCAATTGGTGATCGGCCAGCTGATGTCGGCGGTGCGCCGCAACTATTCCAGCCCGCCCACCCACGGCAGCGTGCTGGTGGCCAAGGTGCTGCAGACGCCGGCGTTGCGCCAGCAATGGGCCGATGAGCTGACCGCCATGCGCGAGCGCATCAAGGTGATGCGTCAGCGCCTGTACGACGGTGTGGTGGCGAAGTTGCCGGGCCGCGATGTGCGTTACTTCATCGACCAGCGCGGCATGTTCAGCTACACCGGTGTGAGCCCCGAACAGGCCGAAGCCCTGCGCACCGAGCACGGTGTGTACGTGCTGCGCTCGGGCCGCATGTGCGCGGCCGGCTTGAACGCCAACAACGTGGACCGCGTGGCCGAGGCTTTTGCGGTGGTGCTGGCCAAGGGCTGACGCAGCCTCAGGTGTCCGGGCCCATCAGCTTGATGGGGGTGATCTCGACGCTGTCCTTCACCCCGTCGTTGACCCACAGCGTGCCGTCCTGCACCGTGATTTGCAGCTGCATGCCGCGCTGCGCCAACTGAGCCAGCGCCTGGCTCTGCTCGCTCGGGATCTGCCAGACGGTCAGGTTCTGCGCGCGGGTGAGCTTGTTGGCCACGGTGTTCCACCACACGTTGGTGCTGCTCTGGAAGGCGTAGAGGCTGACCTTGCGGGCGCGGCCGGCGGCCTTCATCAGGCGCTTGTCGTCGGGCTGGCCCACTTCCACCCAGTGCAGGATCTCGTCGGAGTAATTCTTCTGCCACAGCGCGGGCTCGTCGGGCTCCCACATGTCCTTGGCCAGCTCGATCGTGCCTTCGGAGGTGTCGGTGGGCCAGCCCAGGGCCAGGGCCAGTACGCGGATCATCATGCGCTCGTCCGACTCGGAGGGGTGGCGGGCGATGGTGATCTGGGTGTCAACATAGACGTTGCGGTCCATGTCGGCCAGGTTGAGCTGGGCTTTGTAGATCGTGGCTTTGATGGCCATGGCGGGAACCTGTCAGGGACGGAAAACGGCCGCACAGCGGCCCAAACCGCGATCATCCCGCAAAAACACGCGCCAGCCAGTCGCTCAGGGCTTGCAAGACCTGATCTTGCTCGACTTCGTTGAAGATTTCGTGGGCGAGACCGGGCCAGGGTCGCGCGCTCACGCATTGCCGGGGCGCGGCGGCCGCAAAGGCGGCTGAGCCTGCCGGGTCCACGCAGCGGTCGTCTTCGCCCCACATGATCAAGGTGGGCGTGCGCCAGGCGGCGGTGCGCTGGCGGACCACTGCTCCCGCATCCAGCAGAAAGTGGCTGAGGCGACCGCTGATGCGGTCGTGCACCAGCGGGTCGGCCAGGTAGGCGGCCACGGTGGCTGGGTTGTGGCACACCCACTCGGGTTTCAGGCCATTACCCACCGCCACATCGGGCGTGAGGCGGGCCACCGTGTTGAGCAGCACCTTCTGCACTGCCGTCAAAGGGATGGCCAGGGCGGGGGAGGACAGCACCAGCGCGTCCACCGGGCGGGCCCAGGCGGTCGGTTCGACTGGATGGGTTTGCTGCGCCGCCACGAAGCGCGCCGCCACGGCCCCACCCAGGCTGTGTCCGATCAGCAGCAGGCGCTGGCCGGGGTAGCCGGCGCGGACGAGGTCGATGGCGCTGGCCAGATCGTGCAGCAGGTCGTCGTCCTGCTTGAGCACACCGCGTGCGCCAGGCGATTGACCGTGGCCGCGGTGGTCGTAGCTGACCACGCTCCAACCCTGGCGCTTGAGGTGCGCGGCGACATGGGCATAGCGGGCGGCGTGTTCGCCGAGGCCGTGCACGATCAGGGCCACCCCACGGCCGCGCACGTCGGGCGGCAGCGGCCAGTGGTGAACGTGCAGGTCCAGGCCGTCACGGGTGCGGACGGTGGCAGGGATGCGATGGGGCATGGGGGGCTTTCATGAGAGCAGCAGAGGGAGCAGCAGAGGGAGCAGCAGAGGGAGCAGCAGAGGGAGCGTCAGGCGGCGTGACCGGCGGCGCGCAGGCGGCGCAGCCAGTCCAGCCCGGTCGAGGTGGTGCTGCGGGGGCGGTATTCGCAGCCGATCCAGCCCGACCAGTTCAGTCGGCGCAGTTCGTCGAACACCCAGGGCCAAGCCAGCTCGCCGTCATCGGGCTCGCCCCGGTCGGGCACGGCAGCGATCTGCAGGTGGCCGACCTGGCCGGTGGGCAACCACTCGCGCAGGTGCATGGTCACGTCGCCTTCAACGATCTGGCAGTGGTACAGGTCCATCTGCACCTGCAGGTGGGGGGAGCCGATGCGTTGCACCACGGCATGGGCGGCGGCCTGGTGGGTGAGCAGGTAGCCGGGCATGTCGCGGAGGTTGATGGGCTCGATCACCAGGATGCGGTTGTGCGTCTGGGCCTGCTCGGCGGCCCAGCGCAGGTTCAGCTCGAAGCGCACCCAGGCGTCGGCGCGTTCTGCGGGCGTGCGCAAGGGGGGCAGACCCGCCATGATGTGGATGCGCGGGCAGTCGAGCACCACGGCGCGTGCCAGGGCTTCGTGCACCACGCGCTGGAAATCGGCCTGACGCCCGGGCAGGCTGGCCAGCCCGCGCTCGCCGTGGGCCCAGTCGCCGGGCTCGGCGTTGAACAGCACCAGTTGCAGGTTCAGATCGCGCAGGCGCGCCTGGATCTCGGTAGCCGCGTATTCGTGCGGGAACAGACACTCGACGCCGGTGAAGCCATCGCGGGCGGCGGCGGCAAAGCGGTCGAGAAACGGCAGTTCGGGGTAGAGCCACGACAGGTTGGCGGCAAATTTCAGGGCAGACATGGACCCGAAGCGTAGCCGAGAAGTGGCTTGGCACTGGGGGGTGGTGCAAGCGTTCACGGGGGTTTCCTACAATCGGCGCATGTCCTCACCTTCTCCCGATCAGGCGCGTGCGCCTGTGACCCGCCGTTTGATGTTCTGGGTGGCCCTTCTGTATTTCTCGGAAGGGTTGCCGCTGGGCATTTTTTATGACCTGTTTCCGGTGCACATGCGCCAGGCGGGGGTGGGGCCGGCCGAGATCGGGCTGCTCAGCCTGCTGGGCCTGGCCTGGACGGTGAAGTTCCTGTGGGCACCGCTGGTCGATGCCTGGCGCGGGCACCGCCTGTGGATTGCCGGGGCCAATGTGGGCATGGCGGTGGTGCTGGCGGTGTTGGCTTTGAATCCCCAGGCGCTGGGACAGGGCGCGACCTGGCCCTGGGTGCTGCTGGCGGCCTTCACCTTCTTGTCGGCCACCAACGACATCGCCACCGATGGCTACACCATCGAGTTGCTGTCCAAGGGGCAGTACGGGGTGGCCAATGGTCTGCGCATCGGCTTTTACCGGGCGGGCATGCTGGCGGCCGGGGCGCTGCTGGTGGTGGCGGGCTGGTCGGGCACGCCGGGGCAACCCAATTGGGCGGCGGCCTACAGCATGGGTGCGGTGCTGATGGTGCTCAACGCCATGGTGATTTTGACGGCCCCGCCGCAACCGGCGCGCGCCGCCCGTATCGAGGGTGCCTCGGCCCGTGAGTGGGCCGCTGTGCGTGCGCAGCCGATGTGGCTGGTGGCCCTGGGGCTGATGCTGGCGGGCTTGCTGTGGCCCGTGCTGGGGCCGCTGGGCAGAACTTTTGAATGGGCCTGGGTGCAGGCCATCGGCACCACGTGGTGGTTCAAGGGCGCGGTGCCGGTGGGCCTGATGTTCGCGGGGGCGGCCTTGATGGTGAGTGCCGCCCGCGGGCCGCAGGCGCATGCCATGTCCGAAGGCCCGGTGTTCGGAGCCTGGGTGGACCTGCTGGCCCGTCCCGGCATGCTCGCCGTGCTGGTTTTCATCCTGACCTTCAAGCTGGGCGATGCGGCCATGGGCTTCATGGTCAAGCCCTTCTGGGTGGACGCCGGGTTCACGCCCGCCCAGATCGGCCTGGTCAGCGTCAACGTGGGCCTGGGCCTGTCGATTCTGGGCGGGCTGATCGGCGGAGCCTATGTGGACCGCGTGGGCATCTTCAAGGGGTTGTGGGTGCTGGGGCTGTGGCAGGCATTGTCCAATCTGGGTTATGCGCTGGCGGCGTGGTACGTCCCATCCACGGAGGTTGGCTTGCAAGTGAGCGTTCACTATCAGGCGATGGTGTACGCGGCCAGTGGTCTGGAAAGTTTCACGGGCGGCCTGGGCACCGGGGCCTTTCTGGCCTTTTTGATGGGCATCACCAGCAAGGCCCGCGCCACCACCGAGTACGCCATCTTGTCGTCCATCTTCGCGTTTTCGCGGGCCGTGGCGGGTTGGGCCGGTGGTCTGGGCGTGGAGCAGATGGGCTACGCCGCTTTCTTTTTCCTCACCTTCTGGCTGTCTTTTCCGGCTTATTTGTTGCTGCCCGCGGTCCGGCGTATGCTCAGCCGGGACGAGACGCGTTAAGGTCTCTGTCAACTGCTTGTTTTTCATCCAATGCGCGCCATGAACCGTTCTGCCTTTGCCCTGCGTGAAACCTCCCGTCGCCTGCTGTCGCTGGGCGTGGTGTCGCTGGCGCTGGCCAGCCCCTGGGCGCTGGCCCGCGAAGGCGTGGATGTGAACAAGCAGCATTCCGGCTTTGCGCGCCTGGTGCCGGCCGACCAGGTGGAGGCGGCGGCGCAGCAGCAATTTGCCCAGATGGCCTCGCAGGCCAAGGCGCAGAACGCGCTGCTGCCCGAGAACCACCCGCAAGTGGTGCGGCTGAAGGCGATTGCGCAGCGCATCATCCCGTACACGCTGGAGTGGAACAGCCGGGCCCGCCAATGGCAGTGGCAGGTGATGGTGCTGAACTCGAAAGAGCTCAACGCCTTTTGCATGCCGGGCGGCAAGATTGCGTTTTACACCGGCATTCTGGAACAGCTCAAACTGACCGACGACGAGACCGCGATGATCATGGGCCACGAGATGGCCCACGCCCTGCGCGAGCACGCCCGCGAGCGCATGGGCAAGACCTCGGCCACGCAGATTGGTGCCAGCTTGCTGTCAAGCCTGCTGGGCCTGGGCAGCACGGGTGACACCTTGTTGAACATGGGCGGCCAGTTGCTGACGCTGAAGTTCAGCCGTGCCAACGAATCCGAAGCCGACCTGGTGGGCATGGAGTTGGCTGCACGGGCCGGGTACGACCCGCGTGCGGGCATCAGCTTGTGGAAAAAAATGGCCGCTGCCTCGAAGGGCGCACCGCCGCAATGGCTCTCCACCCACCCGGCCAGCGGCACCCGCATCCAGGAAATGGAAACGGCCATGCCCCAGGTGATGCCCTTGTACGAGCGCGCCGCCAAACCATCGCGCCGCTATGACGCCCCGGCGCGCACCGGCTCGTACTATCTGACGCAGGAGCCGCTGGCCTTCTGGGGCCGGGGCAGCTCGCCGTTGCTGACGCGGGACTGACCCTCACGGCATTGGTCCGGCGATGGGCCAGAGGGTGTCAGTGCGCCTGCAGGAAGGGGTTGTAACGACGCTCTTCGCCGAAGGTGCTTTCGGGGCCGTGGCCGGGCGTGAAGGTCACGTCATCGCCCAATGGCAGCAGCCTGGTCTTGATGGCGTTGATCAGGTCGGCGTGGTTGCCCTGCGGAAAGTCGGTGCGGCCGATGCTGCCCGCAAACAGCACATCGCCCACGAAGGCGTGACGCGTGCCCTCGTGGAAGAAGACGACGTGGCCGGGGGTGTGGCCGGGGCAGTGCAGCACCTTCAGGGTGTGCTGGCCAATGCTGACCTCGTCGCCATCGTGCAGCCAGCGCGTGGGCGTGAACAGCTCGGCCAGGGGGAAACCGAACATGTGGCTTTGATGGGGCAGGCCGTCGATCCAGAACTGATCGGCCGTGTGCGGGCCCACGATGGGCAGATCCAGCTGACGCGACAGCGTGCCGACCGCGCCCGCATGGTCAATGTGCGCGTGCGTGAGCCACAACGCCTTCAGCACCAGGCCACGCTGGTCCACCGCTTCAAGCAGCTTGCCGATGTCGCCACCGGGGTCGATCAGGGCCGCCTCGTGCGTGGCGTCGCACCAGACGAGGGAACAGTTTTGTTCGAACGGGGTGACGGGGATGGTGAGGCGGTGGAACATGGGGTGGGAGGA
>JAGOKC010000068.1 GCA_017994835.1 Aquabacterium sp.
GCCATGCCGGGTGCATCAGATGCCGATGATCTGGCCAACCGACTGTTTGCCGCACTGGCCGACACCCGCCTTGCGCCCGATGAGGCTCTGCCTCACACGGGCGTCCCCCACGAGTGGGAGAAAGCGCTGTCGCCTGCGTTCATCAAGGCATCCGAATGGGGTTACGGCACCCGCGCTTCGACGGTCATCATCACCGAGCGCGTGAAAAAGCGCGTGGTCACCCATGTGTTCGAGCGCAGTTTCAGCAGCCAGTCGCCAGTGGCGTTGATGCGGCGTGTGACCTTGAAGAACTGGCCACCCCGCCACACCATGCACAGTGAGGAAGTGGCGCGCCTGGGTGCCACCCTGGCACCAGAGTCCACGCATGGTGATGATGGTTTTGAAAGCAGCGAAGTGCAAGAGCAGGACAACCACGTCCTGCTATCTGACACGCACACGCGCAAGTCGCGCGCACGCAGTCTGATCAAGAGCAGCCCCTTCGCCCTGAAAGGGGAATGAGCTGCTGCGGGGTCAGCGCAACTCTCGGCGCAGGATCTTGCCCACGGGGGTTTTGGGCAATTCTGTATCGCGAAACTCGACCACACGCGGAATCTTGTAGCCTGTCAGACTCTTGCGGCAGTGTTCGATCACGGCTTCCTTGGTCAGCGTGGGCGTGCGCGGCACGATGATGACCTTGACACGTTCACCCGCCACCTCGTCGTGCACCCCCACGGCGGCCACTTCCTTGACATCGGGGTGCATGGCGATCACGTCTTCGATCTCGTTTGGATAGACGTTGAAGCCCGACACCAGGATCATGTCCTTCTTGCGATCCACGATCTTGAGGAAGCCCTTCTCGTCCATCACGGCCACGTCACCTGTGGCCAGCCAGCCTTCGCTGTCGATGACCTTGGCGGTTTCGTCGGGGCGGTTCCAGTAGCCCTTCATCACCTGCGGGCCGCGCACACACAGCTCGCCCGGCTCACCAATGTCGGCCCAACTGCCATCGTCACGGCGGCAACGCACCTCGGTCGAGGGCACGGGCACACCAATCGAGCCTGTGAAGACGGGGCGTGGTTTGCTCAGATCAACGGGAGCCTGTGTGACGATGGGCGAACACTCTGTCAGGCCATAGCCTTCCACGATGGGGCACTTCGTGACCTGACTCCAACGCTCGGCGGTGTTGCGCATCAGGGCCATACCGCCGGCAATGGGGAGCTTGAGCTTGGAGAAATCAAGCTTGGCAAAGGCCGGGTCTTCCAGGAAGGATGAGAACAAGGTGCTCACCCCCGTGATGCCCGAGAACTTCTCGTTTTTCAGGATCATCATCACCCGCTTGGTGTCGCGCGGATTGGCCACCAGAATATTGCGACCACCCAGGGCCATGAAGATCAGGCCGTTCACGGTCAACGAGAAGATGTGATACATCGGAATGAGCGTGACCACGGTCTCGGTCTCATCCGTCAGTTGTCCTTCTGCAAACGCCAGCGCCTGCTGGCAGTTGGCCAGCACATTGCGATGCGTCAGCATCGCGCCTTTGGACACGCCGGTGGTGCCGCCTGTGTACTGCAAAAAACCCAGGTCATCGGCACGCACGTCAACTGGTTTGAACTTGGTCCTGGCCCCTTCCTTGAGCACATCGCGCATCCAGCGGGCACCCGGCAGGCTGTAAGCGGGCACCATCTTTTGCACATGGCGCAGCACAAAGTTCAAGGCACGTCCCTTGGCGTTGATGACGCCGTCGGACAGCAGATCCCCGATCTGCGTCAACACAATGCGCTTGACCTTGGTGCCGGGCATGGCGTCTTGCAGCGTCTTGGCAAAGGTTTCCATCACGATGATGGTCTCTGCCCCGCTGTCGTTGAGCGCATGGGCCAGTTCGCGCGAGGTGTAGAGCGGGTTGATGTTGACCACCACAGCCCCCAGCTTGAGCACTGCGAACAGGCAGACCGGGTACTGGAAGGTGTTGGGCAGCATGATGGCCACCCGGTCGCCCTTCTTGACCCCTTGACCTTGAAGCCAGGCCGCAAACTGGGTCACCAACCGGTCCAGTCGGTCGTTGCTCATCTCGGTGCCAATGCTCACGAAGCCGGGGCGCTGACGGTACTTGTTGACGCACTCATCGAAATACTGTCCGAGGGACTGGTACTTGTTGACGTCGATGTCGGCCGGAACGCCCTTGACATACGACGACAACCAGATGCGGTTGGTGGTCCCGTCGGGGTTGACGATGGACTGGCCCGATGGGCGGGGGACGGCTGCGGCAGCGCTGGCGTTCATCCTGATCTCCTGTGGTGATGCGGTCACGGCGCGCGGTCAGCGTTCCAGAATGGCAACGACGCCTTGGCCGCCTGCGGCACAGATCGAAATCAGGCCACGGCCCGAGCCCTTTTGTGCCAGCATCTTGGCCAGCGAGGCGATGATGCGTCCACCGGTGGCGGCAAACGGGTGTCCTGCGGCCAACGAGCTGCCGTTGACGTTGAGCTTGCTGCGGTCGATCGAGCCCAGGGGCTTGTTCAACCCCAGCTGATCTTTGCAGTACCTCGGGTCTTCCCAGGCCTTGAGGGTGCACAACACCTGGGCGGCGAAGGCCTCGTGAATTTCGTAGAAGTCAAAGTCTTGCAGGGTCAGACCCGCGCGTTGCAGCATGCGCGGCACGGCATAGGCCGGAGCCATCAGCAGGCCTTCCTTCTTGTTGAAAAAGTCCACAGCGGCGACTTCACTGTGCGTGATATAGGCCTGCACGGGCAGGTTGCGGGCCTTGGCCCAGTCTTCACTGGCCAACAGCACGGCCGAGGCACCATCGGTCAAGGGGGTGGAGTTGCCGGGGGTCAGCGTGCCCTGGCCGGGTGCCACCTTCTTGTCAAAGCAGGGCTTGAGCGAGCGCAGCTTCTCGATGGTGAGGCCTTCGCGCAGGTTGTTGTCCTTGCTCACCCCCTTGAACGGGATGATGAGGTCGGCCATGAAACCCTCGTTGTAAGCGCGTGCCAGGTTGGCGTGGCTGGCGCAGGTCAACTGGTCTTGCTCCTCGCGAGGGATGCTCCATTCACGGGCCATCAACTCGGCGTGCTCACCCATCGACAGACCAGTGCGCGGCTCACCGTTGCGTGGAATGGCCGGCTTGACCAGCATGCTCGGACGAATCTGTGTCAGCACCTTCAACTGGGCCACGGTGCCTTTGGCACGGTTGGCTTCCATCAGGATCTTGCGCATCTTTTCGTTGATGCCGATGGGTGCGTCAGACGTGGTGTCCACGCCCCCGGCAATGCCGGACTCGATGTGCCCCAGTGCAATCTTGTTGGCCACCAGCATGGCCGCCTCCAGGCCGGTGCCGCAGGCCTGTTGCAGGTCGTAGGCAGGCGTTTCAGGTGCCAAGGTGGTGGACAGCACCGACTCGCGCACCAGGTTGAAGTCCCGGCTGTGCTTCATCACGGCACCGGCGGCGACATCGCCCAGGCGTTCGCCATGCAGGTGAAAGCGATCAACCAGTCCTTGCAGTGTGGCCGTCAGCATTTCCTGATTGGACACATTGGAATAGACCGTGTTGGAGCGGGCGAAGGGGATGCGGTTGCCGCCCAGAATGGCGACGCGACGGATGGTGCTCATGCGTGAAATTCCTTGAAACGAAAATGAATGGATAGCGCCGCGTGTCAGTACGACACCCGACCGCGCAGATGAGGCTTGTCGCCGCGCGAATTGCGTACTTCAAAGACAGCACCGTGTTCTTCACGGGCTGCCCACAGCGATGCCCGCGCAGGCAGGAACAGCGGTGTTTTGAACTCGACCAGAACAGATGCGTGGTCCACGTCTTCACGTGGTAGCAAGGTGCTCAAGGCCTTGGCCTTGGTCCACATGCCGTGTGCCACCGCACGCCTGAAACCCAGGAACTTTGCCGTGATGGCCGACAGATGAATCGGGTTGATGTCCCCCGAAACGAGACCGTAGCGACGACCGATGCTCGATTCGGCGTAGAAATCAGCCTGCCGCGAGAGCGGTGGGATGTCGTCCAGCGCACTGACGTACGGTTCACCTTGCACCTGTCTGACGCCCATGCGCAGCAAGGTCCAGGTGCTTTCCCAGACCAGTTCACCGTCGCGCAAGGCACGTGCATGCAGGGTGAACACCTGCCCCTTGTCGTGCTTGAACAACTCGCCTGTACGGACCTCGATGCGGACCACATCACCCGTCTGAACGCGCTGGTGCAAGGTGGCGCTGTTGGCCAGGTGCACGATGCCCATGGCCGCCCACGGAAAGCGCTTGCTGCCAAACAGCATCATGGCCAACGGGAACGCCTCGGTGTGCAAGAACAGCATGGGCACGCCATGAGCTTTGCTGAATCCACACACTTTGGCGTAGGCGGCTGCCTTTTTGCCATCCACCACCACACGGGGGCGCACGTACATGACAGATGGTAAGGCCTCGACCAGCCCTGGGCGCTTGGTGCTGGAGCGCAAGGCACCCAGGTTCAGGCTCAAAGGACTGGGCAGTTTGTTGACTTCAATGATCCTCATGGCCGTGTGCCTCCGATAGAGCCAGCCATCAGGCACCCAACAGGCTCTGACCGCACACCCGGATCACATTGCCGGTGATGGCGCTGGATGCCGGACTGGCGAACCAGCCAATGGCCTCGGCCACATCAACCGGCTGACCACCCTGGCTCATGGAATTCATGCGACGGCCTGCCTCGCGAATCGCAAATGGAACGGCTGCGGTCATCTGTGTTTCGATGAAACCGGGGGCCACTGCATTGATGGTGACGCCGTGCTTGGCAAACAGCGGCGCGGTGCTCTCGACCATGCCGATCACCCCAGCCTTGGAGACCGCGTAGTTGGTCTGCCCCATGTTGCCCGCGATGCCTGAGATGGACGATACGCATACGATGCGCGCGCCCGGCTTGAGCGCGCCGGACTCGACCATGGCTTCGTTGATGCGTTCTTGTGTAGAGAGGTTGACGTTGACCACCAACTCCCAGATTTCGGGCTTCATGTTGGCGATGGTCTTGTCGCGGGTGATGCCAGCGTTGTGCACGATCACATCCCAACCACCTTGCGCCTTGGCCGCGTCCACCAGCTTCTTCGGAGCGTCGATGGCACCAATGTCCATGGCCAGCGCGGTGCCGCCGATTTTCTTGGCAACCTCGTCCAGCCCGGCCTGGGCCTGCGGCACATCCAGGCAGATCACCTGGGCACCGTCACGGGCCATGACTTCGGCAATGGCGGCACCGATACCGCGCGAAGCACCCGTTACCAGCACCTTCTTGCCAGCCAAGGGTTGTTGCCAGTCAGCAGGCACCTGTGATGCCCCCACAACCTGGCCAATGCGAATGACTTGGGCCGAGACATAGGCCGAGCGCGGCGACAGCAGGAAGCGCAGGGTGGACTCGATCTGATCTTCTGCGCCTTCAGCGACATAAACCAACTGGGTGTTGCTGCCTTTTTTCAACTCCTTGCCCAGCGAGCGGGTCAAACCTTCCAGGGCACGCTGTACCGTGGCCTGGCGCGGCGTGGCACAGCCCTCGGGCGGGCGACCCAGCACGATCACGCGGCCACAAGGCAACAGCGATCGCGCAGCATCGTGGAAGAACCAGTACAAAGCCTCGGACTGGGTGCTATCGGTCAGTCCGGTGGCGTCAAACACCAGCGCCTTGACCTTTTCACCGCCCTTGCCTGCACCGCCCCACCGTCCGGTGGTCAGGCCTGACTGATTGGCCACGCTCACCCACTGCGGCAAACGCTCGTGTGCCAGGGTTTGTGCACCGATGGACTTGAAGGCCTTGGCCAGAGCCGGCAGCAAAGCAGCCTGTGCGCCGCCCCCCATCAGCACAGCACCCTGGATCACAGCTTGGCCCGGCGTATAACGCTCCAGCGGCAAGGGCTTGGGCAAACCCAGCATGTTGACCAGTTTGGCACCCACGCCTGAATTGGCGAAATCAAGATATCCGTCACTCATCAGAACACTCACATGGAAAATGGCCTGCGCCCGCAACGGGCAAGATCAGGCAGGTTGAACAAGACTGGCAGCCGACTCCCGGCACCACGACGACAGATACAGCGATGGCTTCATGCGCCCAGACTCGCCATGGCGGGCAACGACACAATGGCGTCGAGCACGGTGGTGTCGTTGGGGCCGGGCAAGGGAGCCTTGAGTGCGGCCACCATCAGGGAAATCAAACGTGAAAGCAGGACCACTTCCTGGTCACCCTGCCCCTGGGTAAAGTCGCGGATCAAGCGCTGGGTGTTGCCCCCGGCCAGAATGCCGGACAGCGCCCCCATGGCGAAGTTGAGCCGAAACCCAAGGTCATCACGACTCAGTTCTGGCAAGGTGCGTTGAAATGCAAAAAAGAAGCGGCCCAGGGTTTCGAGGTAATGCGTATCGATGAACTCTCGCACCACGGGCGACGGGTCGGTGTAGGCACGCCCCAGAAAGTGCAGAAAGCGCTCGGCGTTCGGCTCACCAGTGCGCGACAGGCGCACGGCGGGCAGGAACATGGCCACCAGCACATGCTCGCAGGTCATGCGATTGCCAAAATCCTTTTCAAGCGCGACCAGCACAGCAACACGAGCCTCGTTGAGCGGGTCAAGCTGACGCGCCAGCACGGCTTGAATCAGCGCATCCTTGCTGCCAAAGTGATAGTTCACTGCAGCCAGGTTGACATGAGCCGTGGTCGTGATCTGCCGCATCGACATCGCATCAAAGCCGCCATCCACGAACAAGGCCTCCGCAGCATCAAGGATGCGGGTCTTGGTGTCGGCAGGCGTCAGGCGAGGGGTGTCCACGGCGGCAGTCATGAGGGTAAAGTCTCTAAGATACGAACGTTTCAAACGCCCGTTTCATGCACGGAGCGTATCGTATGACACAGCTTTGAACATGGGGCAAATACGCAGTGACTTTTTAGGGACACCCCCCCGCTTTGAGGGGAGAATCCGCTCATTTAGACCCCTGTCCAGCCATGTCCACCATCCTTTACCTCACGCAGATTCAGTTTGAATTCGGTGCCGTTCGCCAGCTGGCCGCCGAATGTGATCGAACGGGCATTCGCCGCCCGCTCGTCGTCACAGACGCTGGCGTGCGGGCCGCCGGGGTACTGCAAATGGCGCTGGATGCACTGGTTGATCTGCCGGTGACCGTGTTCGACCAAACCCCGCCCAACCCCACCGAAGCCGCCGTGCGGGCCGCCCACCAAGTCTGGCAAGCTGCAGACTGCGATGGCCTGATCGCCGTGGGCGGTGGTTCCAGCATCGACCTGGCCAAGGCTCTGGCCATCATGGCCACCCACCCCGGCCCGCTGACCAACTACGCCACCATCGAAGGCGGCTCCGCCAAGATCACGGCAGCGGCCGCACCATTGATCGCCGTGCCGACCACGGCCGGTACAGGCAGCGAAGTGGCGCGCGGGGCCATCGTCATCGTGGACGACGGGCGCAAGCTGGGCTTTCACTCCTGGCATCTGATGCCCAAAGCCGCCATCTGCGATCCGGAATTGACCCTGGGCCTGCCCCCTGCCCTGACAGCCGCTACGGGCATGGACGCCATCGCCCACTGCATGGAAACCTTCATGGCCCCGGCCTTCAACCCTCCGGCGGACGGCATTGCGCTGGACGGGCTGGAGCGCGCCTGGGCCCACATCGAGCGCGCCACGCATGACGGCAGCGACCGAGAGGCCCGCCTCAACATGATGAGCGCCTCCATGCAAGGCGCGATGGCGTTTCAAAAAGGCCTGGGCGCTGTGCACAGCCTTAGCCACAGCCTGGGCGGCGTCAACCCCAAGCTGCACCATGGCACCCTCAATGCCATGTTCCTGCCTGCCGTCATCCAGTTCAACGCCGGGGCCGAGTCGATTCAGAAAGAGCGTCGGCTGGCGCGCATGGCGCACGCCATGGGCCTGGCCTCCGAAGCCGACATTCCGCAAGCGATCCGCGACATGAATGCGCGCCTGGGTCTGCCCAAGGGATTGGCCACGATGGGGGTACAGCGCGAGTGGTTCGATCGCATCATCAGCGGTGCCATGGCCGACCACTGCCACAAGACCAATCCCCGCGTGGCCACAGCCGAGGAATACCGCGACATCCTGGACGCCTCGATGTGACCCTTATGGCCTGAGCGGTCAGGTGGTGCCTGGCGGGCTGTCAGGCGCGATGCGACTCACCATCACCTGGTCGATGCGGTAGCTGTCCACATCCAGCACCTCAAACTGATAGCCCTTGCACACCACTTTGTCGGTGCGCCGAGGCACGCGCCGCAACATCACCATGATGAACCCGGCCAGGGTTTCGTACTCATCCTGGCTGGGCAAGCTGTCCAGATCCAGGGCACGCAGCACATCTTCGACAGGTGTGATGCCGTCAATCAGCCATGAGTTTTCATCACGTTGCACGATCTGTTCTTCGTCTTGCTGCGACACCAGTCCGCCCATCACCGTGCTCATCACATCGTTGATGGTGACAATGCCCACCACCAGGCTGTACTCGTTGATGATGACAGCGAAGTCCACATAGGCTTGCCGGAACTGCATCAGCACCTCAGACAAGGTGAGGCGATCAGGCACAGTCAGCACCTTCTTGACCAGCCCCTCGTTGCGCTGCAGATCAATCGGTTGCCCCTTGAAGGCCAGGCTCAGCAAGTCCTTCGAATCCACATAGCCCACGACATGGTCAATGTCGCCATTGCAGACCAGGTAAGTCGAGTGTGGATATTGGTCGATGCGAGCACGGATCAGCGCGTCGCTGTCGTCCACCATCAGACTCACGATGCTGTCGCGTGCGGTCATCGCACTCGTCACCAGGCGCGTATCGAGTTCCAGCACGTTTTCGATGACGCGGTGCTCCTGCGCAGCCAGCACTCCGGCTTCGGCCCCGGCCGCCGCCATGGCCAGAATATCAGCGGAGGTCACCCCCTCATCCCGCCGATCAGGCAGGCCCAACAAACGAAACAAACCTTCGGACAAGCCTTTGAACAACCACACCACCGGCTGCACGAGCCGCTGAAACAGGTGCATGGGACTGACCACCAAAATCGCCACCTGCTCTGGCGACGACATGCCCAGACGCTTGGGAAACAGGTCTGCCAGCAAGATGAACAAGCTGGTGACAATGACAAAAGAGGCCACGGCCGACCCGGTTGCAACTTGAGTGGCGCTCAAAGGCAACGCGGCCAGCACAGGTTGCACCAGAGGGGCAAACGCACCCTCACCCACCACGCCGCCCAGGATGGCCACGGTGTTGACGCCGATCTGGATGGCCGTGAAGAAATCCCCCGGCTCGTCCTGCACCGCCAGGACACGCGCCGCACGCAACTCACCCTGCTCCAGCATCTGACGCAGGCGCAGCCGACGTGATGCGGCCACCGACAGCTCGGCCAATGCAAAAAAAGCGCTGGCAGCAATCAGAATAACGATGAGAAACAAGCTGCTAAGAGGGTCCATGAGATCAAGTGTAACGAGCCCGCCCCCGACTCGCCAGCAAAGCACCAGGCACGGTCAGTGCCAATTCACAGCGGCAAGAGATCGCCGACTGGACACCCGCGCATCAACCAGCTCTGCCACTCTTCGGCCAGAACCTCTGCACGTTGGACGGCCTCCGTCCAGGCTCGAACGCGGCCCTCAAGACCCATCCCGGTGAAGTCTTTTCGATCAGGCAACTTGCCACCTGGCAGCGTTGCCACCCAAGCCGGGTTGGGTGCCAGCAGGACCATGTTGTCGAGCCACGGCGTGGCCCCATGCCGCCACTTCCAGGCCTTGTCCAACCAACCGGGCACCACCTGTTTCTGGAAATGTGGGTACAGCACCAGGCCAGGCTGCATCGCGGCGTAGTGCCAATGAAAATGGTAGTCCACGAGGCCACCATCCCAGTGCGAACCCGTCACCGCGCCTGGAATGTCTCGCACAGCGTCCAGCATGAACGGGATGGCGCACGAGGCCAGCATGGCGGGGATGAAGTTGCCCCGGTTCAGCTCGACCCGACCTGTGGGCAGATCATGCAAGGGCACGGGCAGAGCCTCACCGGGTGTCGAGAACACTGTGCGCTCCAGAAACAAGCCCACAGCCCGGCGCGACACCGCATTGCCCAGCGCCAGTCCGGTGAACCCCAACATCGTGCGCGATGGGGTCGCATGCCTCAGCACCTGTCGTCCGCGGGACGTCAACACATGCAGCCGATAGCGAGGATGGCTCAGAATGCCCTCAATCTCATCCCCGAAAAAACCTTGCAGCGTGTCCGTGAAACCTTGCGTCACGCGGCGTGGCGAGGGCATCTTGCGCCCAGCCTCCGGCTCGATGTGTTGGGCGATGTAACCGTGCGCCAAATCGGTGAACGAGCGCACCGGGTCGGCCATGGCAGCACACGCCATGCGCCAGGCACCAATCGACGCCCCCACCACATGCACGGTGTGTTGACCTTGCGGCAACCACTGCCCGAACACATGCCGGTCCAGATGATTGAGGATGAGCCCTTTGGGGCCGCCTGCCGCCGCTGGTACCAGGCGGATGTCCTGCGGCTGGAGGCCACTTGCCTCAATGTGCCGACGGGCGCGTTCGCCCACATGAATGTGCAAGGCCTTCATGGGCGGCAAGGATAACGCACAAGCCATTCCCCACAAGCCATGCACCGACGCCTCACGTGCCAGAATCGGGCATGAGCCAGAAGACGCCTCACCCACCTGGACGACGCACGATCATTCCGATCCACATCGCACCGCCAGCCGCCTGTTGCCCACCGCCCTCCGGTGCCACGCCAGCACATGCGTCTGACGATGTGGACCCGTGTTGCGGACCCGCAGCACAGTCGGCGCAGTTCGCATCGGCACAACTGGCATCGACAGCAACGCACTCGACCCAGGCACCGCCTGACGCAGCCAGCGTGCGCTATCGCATTGAGCACATGGACTGCCCCACCGAGGAGCGGCTCATCCGCAACAAGCTGGAGCCCATGCCCGGCATCGTGCGGCTGGATTTCAACCTCATCGAGCGCGAGCTGACGGTTTACCACCGTCTGTCAGACCTGCACCCGGTTGAAGAGGCTCTGATCGCCATCGGCATGGCCCCGCGCCTGCTGGAAGCCGGTCAACGTCCCACTGCCTTGCCCCCCGCCCTGCCGATGCGCGCCCGCCTGTGGCTGGGCGTTTCAGGTGTGGCCGCCGTGGCCGCCGAAGGTTCCGCCTGGATCACGGGAAATGAGCACCATCCCCTGGGCGCGTTGTTGGCCGTGGTGGCCATCCTCACCAGCGGCCTGCCCACCCTGAAAAAGGGCTGGATCGCGCTGCGGCACTTCACGCTCAACATCTACTTTCTGATGACGCTGGCGGTGGGCGGCGCGCTGCTCATTGGCCGCTGGTCGGAAGCCGCCATGGTGGTCTTCCTGTTCGCACTGGCCGAGGCCATCGAAGCCCTGTCGCTGGAACGCGCCCGCCATGCCATCCAGTCCCTGTCTGCGCTGGCACCCGACACCGCGCACGTCTGGCTGGGCAGCAACTGGGTCAGTCAGCCTGTCGAACAGGTCAGCACCGGCGCACGCATCCGCGTGCGGGCCGGCGAGCGCGTGCCGCTGGATGCCCGCATCACCCAAGGCCAGGCCGCGCTCAACGAGGCGCCCATCACTGGCGAGAGCCTGCCGGTGGACAAGCAGCCCGGCGACACCTTGTACGCCGGCACCATCGTCACCAACGGGGTGCTGGAGGCCACCGTCACGGCCGCCGCCAACGACAGCACCCTGGCCCGTGTGGCCCGCGCCATCCAGGAGGCCCAATCCCAACGCGCGCCCACACAGCGTTTTGTGGATCAGTTCGCGCGCTACTACACCCCCATCGTCGTGCTGCTGGCCTTGGCCACGGCCCTGCTGGGGCCCATGTTCAGCTCACAGGGCTGGCTGCACTGGGTCTATCAGGCCCTGGTGATGCTGGTGATTGCCTGCCCCTGTGCGCTGGTGGTCTCCACCCCGGTCACGGTGGTCAGTGGCCTGGCTGCCGCCGCCCGACGCGGCATCCTGGTCAAAGGCGGCGCGCACCTCGAAGGGGGCCGCTTGCTCAAGGCCATCGCCCTCGACAAAACCGGCACCCTCACCCTCGGCAAACCCGCCTTGACGCTCGTGCGCTCCCTGGGCACCTTGAGCGACACCGAAGCCCTGCGCCTGGCTGCCAGCCTCGATCACTACAGCGCCCACCCGGTGGCGCAAGCCGTGGTCCAGGCCTGGCAAGCGCGCGCGGAAGGCCAATCGCCCTTGTCCGAGGTCACCGCCTTCCACAGCCTTCACGGCCTTGGCGTGCGCGGCGACATCGCCCAGCAAACCTGGCACCTGGGCAACCACCGCCTGCTCGAAGACCTCGGCCTGTGCTCACCCGAGGTGGAAGCGCAACTGGCCCAGATCGAGCAAACCGGCCAGACCGCCCTCATCCTCAGCAACTCCGCCGGTCCACAAGCCCTGCTGGCCGTCTCCGACACGCTGCGCCCGGAATCCATCGAAGCCGTGCGCCAACTCAAGGCTCTGGGCATCCATCCCGTCATGCTCAGCGGCGACAACGCCCTGGCGGCGCGTCACGTGGCCCAGCAAGCGGGCATCGACGAGGCACATGGCAACTTGCTGCCTCAGGAGAAGCTGAAAGCCATCGAAGACCTGATCCGCGAGCATGGCCACGTCGGCATGGTGGGCGACGGCGTCAACGACGGCCCGGCCCTGGCCCGTGCGCACATCGGCTTGGCCATGGGTGCCGCCGGCACGGCCACCGCGCTGGAAGCCGCCGATGTCGCCATCATGGACGACGACCCGCGCAAGATCGGCACCTTCGTGCGGCTCAGTCACCAAACGGCGGCAGTCCTCAAGCAGAACATCGCGCTGGCGCTGGGCATCAAGATCGTGTTCTTTGCCTTGGCGTTGACCGGGCACGCCACCTTGTGGATGGCCGTGTTTGCCGACATGGGTGCCAGCCTGATCGTGGTCTTCAACGGCCTGCGGCTCTTGCGCTTCAAGGACTGAGCGCCAAGGACTTACCCACGCTGCAAGCACGGCACACAGGCGCACAGCAAAACGCCCGGCATTCACCGGGCGTTTTTCATGTCAGCGCACCATCAGCGCTTGGTCTGCAACTTGGCAAACGCGGCCGCCATCGCCGACTGTCCCTGACTGGCGCCAGCCGCAGCACCGCCGCTGGCACCCCGGCCGCCGCCCTGCACCCGCTCATTGCGCGCCGCCGGCTTGAAGCCACCGTCACGCCCCGCACCACCCGCCTTCGGGCCCGTCGCCGCATCCAGCTTCATCGTCAACGAAATCCGCTGGCGCGACAAATCCACCTCCAGCACCTTCACCTTGACGATGTCGCCGGTCTTGACCACCTCGCGGGCATCGGTGACGAACTTGTTCGACAACTGGCTCACGTGCACCAGGCCGTCCTGGTGCACACCCAGATCGATGAAAGCGCCGAACTGCGCCACGTTGCTGACCGTGCCCTCCAGCACCATGCCTTCCTTGAGGTCCTTGAGATCTTCCACACCGTCGTTGAAGCGCGCCACCTTGAAGTCTGGGCGCGGGTCACGGCCTGGCTTTTCCAGCTCGCCCAAAATGTCCTTCACGGTGATCACGCCAAACTTGTCGTCGGCAAACAGCTCGGGCTTGAGGGTGCGCAGCACATCGCTCTTGCCCATCACATCGCCAATGGGCTTGCCGGTCGTCTTCAGCATTTTTTCAACCACCGGATAGGTTTCCGGGTGCACGCCGGTCACATCCAGCGGGTTATCGCCATCGCGAATCCGCAAAAAGCCAGCGGCCTGCTCAAACGTCTTGGCACCCAGCCCGGCCACGTCCATCAGTTGCTTGCGGTTGCGGAACGCGCCGTTCGCATCACGCCAGCGCACGATGCTGTTGGCCACCGCCGAGCTCAAACCCGACACGCGCGACAGCAGCGGCGCCGAAGCCGTGTTCAGGTCCACACCCACCGAGTTCACGCAGTCTTCCACCACCGTGTCCAGCGTGCGCGCCAGCTCGCTCTGGTTGACGTCGTGCTGGTACTGGCCCACCCCAATGCTCTTGGGATCGATCTTCACCAGCTCGGCCAGCGGGTCTTGCAGACGACGGGCAATCGACACCGCGCCGCGCAGGCTCACGTCCAGCTCAGGCAGCTCTTTTGAGGCGAATTCCGACGCCGAATACACCGACGCGCCCGCTTCCGACACCACCACCTTCTCAATCGGGGTGCCCGGTGCCAGTTGCTGGATGCGCTTGATCAGGTCGGCCGCCAGCTTGTCGGTCTCACGGCTGGCCGTGCCATTGCCAATGGCGATCAGGTTCACGCCATGCGCAGCGCACAGCTTGGCCAGCGTATGGATCGAGCCTTCCCAGTCCTTGCGCGGCTCGTGTGGGTACACCGTCGAGGTGTCCAGCACCTTGCCCGTGTCGCTCACCACCGCCACCTTCACACCGGTGCGGATGCCGGGGTCCAGCCCCATCACCACGCGCTTGCCAGCCGGTGCGGCCAGCAGCAGGTCGCGCAGATTCTCGGCAAACACCTTGATGGCGGTCGCTTCGGCCGACTCGCGCAAGCGCGAAAACAGGTCACGCTCCAGGCTCAGCGACAGCTTGACCTTCCAGGTCCAGGCAATCGATTTGCGGATCAGGTCGTCCGCCAGGCGCTTGCCGTGGCTCCACCCCAGGTGCACGGCAATGCGGCCTTCGGCCAGGCTCGGCTTGCCCGGCACCACCTCCTCGTCCAGCACCAGCTTGGCGTCCAGAATCTCCAGCGTGCGGCCACGAAACACGGCCAACGCCCGGTGCGACGGCACGGTGCGGATCGGTTCGTCGTAGTCGAAGTAGTCGCGGAACTTGGCCACGTCCGGGTTGTGCTCGTCCTTGCCCGCCATCAGCTTGGCCTTGAACAGCCCCTCCGACCACAGCCAGTCGCGCATCTTGCCGATCAGCGTCGCATCTTCGGCCCA
>JAGOKC010000069.1 GCA_017994835.1 Aquabacterium sp.
GATCGCAAGATCTGGACGGCCGAGGACTCGATTGAAATCTCTCAGCAAGGCCTGTGTCAGGTGCAGGTCAATGCCCGCATCGGCTGGACCTTTGCGGCGGCCATGCGCACCTTCCTGCGTGCCGACCCCGACATCATCATGATCGGTGAAATGCGGGACTCCGAAACCGCCAACATCGCCATCGAAGCCTCCCTCACCGGCCACCTGGTGTTCTCGACCCTGCACACCAACTCGGCAGCAGAGAGCATTGCGCGCCTGCTCGAAATCGGGCTCGACCCGTTCAACTTCTCGGACTCGCTGCTGGCGGTGCTGGCGCAGCGCCTGGTGCGCCGGGTGTGCCCCTCGTGCGGCATCACCGCTGAGGCCACCCAGACCGATCTGGACGTGATGCTCTACGAATACCTGCACAGCGCCCGCGATGCCAGCGACAGCAGCCGCGAGGCCCTGTTGAACAGCTGGCGCAAGCAGTACGGCGATGCGCAAGGACGCATCCACCTGCGCCATCGCGGACCTGGCTGTCCAACTTGCAACCAGCGTGGCTACAAGGGCCGCATGGGCATCCACGAACTGTTGGTGTCCGATGACGCCATCCGTTTGCACATTCGCCAGCGCAGCTCGGCCCTGGACATTTTGCAGACCAGCTTGAAAGGCGGCATGCGAACGTTGCGCCAGGACGGCATCGACAAGGTGCTGCAGGGCCACACCGATGTCAAGGAAGTGCTGGCGGCCAGCAATAATTGAGGCATGACCAGTGATGTGCAGCGGCGCAAAGCCATGAAACGCGTGCGTGGCACGGAGGCTCTGCGCTGGCTGCGCCATGTGCTGAAGTGGTTGGGACTGGGTGCGGGCGTGGCCTTGCTGGCCGGCACCGCCTCGGCCTGGTTTCTGCTGGCCCTGGCCTGGGCCACCGACACCCGCGAGGCAAACCGCTGGCTGCTGGCGCTGCTGCCCGTGGCGGGCTTCGTCGTTGGCTGGGTGTACCTGCGTGTGGGTCAAGCTGTCGAGGCCGGCAACAACCTGCTGATCGACGAGGTGCACGACCCGCGCCAGGTGGTGCCCGTTCGCATGGCCCCGCTGATCTTTCTGAGCACGGTGGTGTCCCACCTGTTTGGCGCATCGGTCGGACGCGAGGGCACGGCGGTGCAGATGGGCGGGGCGCTGGCCGATCAGTTCACGCATGTGTTTCGTTTGCGCGCCGAAGACCGACGCATCCTGCTGATGGCCGGCATCAGCGCCGGCTTTGCCTCCGTGTTTGGCACGCCCCTGGCGGGCGCGGTGTTCGGGCTGGAAGTGCTGGCCATTGGCCGTCTGCGACACGATGCCTTGTGGCCCTGTGTGGTGGCCGCCGTGGTCGCCGATCAGGTGTGCGCGCTGTGGGGCGTGCACCATGGCGCTTACAGCGCGGGCCTGCTGCCAGCATTGTCGGTGAGCACGTTGGGTGCGGCCATGGTGGTCGGACTGCTGTGCGGCCTGGTCGGCATGGCGTTCGCGCGTGGCACCCATGGCCTGTCTGCCTTCATGAAGCAGCGGGTGCCATATGCGCCCTTGCGACCCTTGCTGGGCGGCATCGTGCTGGCTGGCGTCATCTGGTCCACCGATGCCTGGCGCTATGCAGGTCTGAGTCTGCCGGGGCTGGCGCAGGCCTTTACCGAGCCGCTGCCCTGGTGGGACTTTGCGCTCAAAGGCCTGTTCACCAGCTTTTCACTCGGTGTGGGCTTCAAGGGCGGCGAAGTCACACCGCTTTTCTACATGGGGGCCACACTGGGCAATGCCCTGGCGCCCCTGTTGCACCAGCCCTTCCCCTGGCTGGCCGCGCTGGGCTTTGTGGCCGTGTTTGCGGGGGCGGCCAACACCCCGCTGGCTTGCATCCTCATGGCCATGGAGATTTTCGGGGTCGGCATCGGGGCACATGCGGCGCTGGCCTGTGTGGTCAGCTACCTCGCCTCCGGGCATGCCGGCATCTACAAGGCGCAGCGGGTGGACGGCTCGAAGTACCGCTGGCGGCGTTGAGTCCGCCCACCCGCCTAGTGCAGCAAGCTGCCAGGCTCAACCCTTTTCAACCGGCCGCGAGGGGTCGCTGCACCACTCGCTCCAGCTTCCCGCATACAGCCGGGTGCGCGCAAAACCAGCCACCTCCATCGCCAGCATGTTCGGCAGGGCACTGACCCCGCTGCCACACTGGTGTACCACGCTGGCCGGATCACGGCCTCTCAGCAAGGCCTCGAACTCGGCGCGCAAGGTGGCCGCAGGCTTGAAACGCCCTTGCGCATCCACATTCAGCGCAAACGGCCGATTCAAGGCCCCCGGAATGTGACCGGCCACCGGGTCCAGCGGCTCCACTTCGCCACGGTAGCGTGGGGCGGCTCGCGCGTCGATGAGGGTCTGATCGGGCTGATCCAGATGGGCGAGCATGTCGTCGGCGGTGACCAATTCGCGCAAGGGCGGTTGCAAAGCCCAGTCGGAAGGGGGGCGGTCTGCGGCTGGGCCGCTTTCCACGGCACCACCGTCCGCCGTCCACGCCGTCATCCCGCCATCGAGCACCGCCACGGCCTCATGGCCTGCCCACTGCAGCATCCACCACAGACGCCCGCAAAAGTTCATCCCATTGCGGTCATACACCACCACCTGCGTGTCGCTGCGCAGCCCAACCTGGCGCAGCCACTGGGCGAACACTTCGCGACGCGGCAAGGGGTGGCGCCCGCCGGAGGCGGCATCGGCACCGTTGTGGGCGCTCAAATCGCGCTCCAGCTCAGCGTGCAGGGCACCTGGCAAATGCCCCGCCACAAACGCCTCTCGCGCCGCATTCGGGTTCATCAGGTCAGCGGTGCAATCCATCAGCAACAACGGCGCACCAGTCTGTTGCAGCGCCTGCAACTCGGCGCAGGTGATCAAGGTGGTGAACATGAGCGTGAGGTCTCCAATTTGCATGACTGCGGGCGCAGCGTGTCATGATTGTCGCCGTTGACCCCGCCTCCCGGATCCCCTGCAGTGCGCCATGCTCCACGCTGATTTCGCGAAACACGCCCCCTTCCACGCCGCCATCATCGACCTCGACGGCACCATGGTGGACACCTTGGGTGACTTCGTCACGGTGCTGCACCACACCCTGGCCGACCTGGGCTGCCATCCCATCGAAATCGCCCGGGTGGACCGCGCCTTCGTCGAACTCACCGTGGGCAAAGGCACCGAAGACCTGTTGCGCCGCACCCTGGCCCACGCCTGGGGCCTGCCTGACGACGACCCCGAGGCTGCAGCCGCCGTCCCCGAGGCCTGGCAGCACTACCAGGGCCACTACACCCGCCTCAACGGCCTGCATTCCGATGTGTACCCCGGCGTGCCCGAAGGCCTGGCGCAACTGCGTTCCCTGGGCCTGCCCCTGGCCTGCCTCACCAACAAGCCCACCGCGTTCGCCGAGCAACTGCTCGAACGCAAGGGCCTGCGCGCGCACTTCCAGCATGTGTTCGGGGGTGACGCGTTCGCACGCAAGAAGCCCGACCCGCTGCCCCTGCTCAAAACCTGCGAAGCCCTGGGCACGTCACCCGCGCACACCGTCATGGTGGGCGACTCCAGCAACGACGCGCAGGCCGCGAACGCGGCCGGCTGCCCCATCATCCTCGTCACCTATGGCTACAACCACGGCCACCCCATCACTGAGGTGCCCGCACTGGCGCATGTCAACCGGCTCGACGCCGTACCCTGGTCCCGCTGGCAGGCCTGAGGCTGCGTTCAGGACTCACTCCAGCGCACTCAGCACCGGCTGCGCCTTCTGCTCCAGCAAAGCGTTCTTCAGGTCGGTGGTGGTGGGTTGATCACCCAGCCACACCTTCAAAATGGCCGGAAAGAACAGCGGATCTGCGATGGCGGCACCCACCGGTTCATCATTGACCAGGAAGACGGTGCCCCGCTCGGGCATGTAGGCGATCGTGAACACATCCTGCGCACCAAGCCGCTGCATGCGCGAAAACTGCGCACCCATCGACCGAATGGCCGGAATCAGTCGGAAAAACTCCTGGCGATTGCAGTTGTGCTCGATCCCGTTCGTGATCAGCTTGCCCAACTCATCGACTCGCATGCTGCGCAGCAACACAAAACGCAACTGCTTCGGCCCGGTCTGCGCCAGCACCTCCGAGGTTTTGTGCACCTTGGTTGGCAGGTAAAGACCCACGGTGTAGAGCTTGACCAGTGCCCGGTAGGCCACGCCGGTGCCATTGAGGGTCAACGCGCGCCCCTCCACGTCCAATGTGGGCGCGTAAATGACACCGACCGCATCGGCCGACTGTGCCTGCACGGCAGGGGTGTTCAGCAGCGCCATCGTCACGCAGGCACCCAGAAAAGCCCGCATCGTGGCGCGACCCAGGCGGGAATCCATGAAGGGTAGGAGTGACATGATGTAACCGGATAGTCTGCGATATGACAATTGTTAACCGGGGTCTATTTACGACGTCAGGAGGTTTGCCCTCGTTGCAGTGCCGTTCCAGGGCTTTCTCTCCCCCTCAATTCGGTGCCCCCCGCTGCTACACTGACCCGATGTTCATCTCACGCAAACAGACCAAAGGTCCGCACGACCGGGGAGCCTGGCCCTGGCGTTGTTGCGCTGCGCCCGCCTGACCTGGTGCACCCGCCCTGACCGGGTTCGAGGTGTGCCGTCATCTGCTGTTTGCCTGTCTCCTGCGTCCTGCGGGCGACCCCTACCGAGATCACACCCATGCTGACCGAACAAGACTTCAACGCCCTGGCGGCCCAAGGCCACAACCGCATCCCCCTGGTCGCCCAGGCCTTGGCCGACCTCGACACCCCCCTGTCGCTCTACCTCAAGCTCACCCAGGGCCAGCCCCTGAGCTTCCTGCTCGAGTCGGTGGTCGGGGGCGAGCGCTTCGGGCGCTACTCCTTCGTGGGCCTGCCCGCCCGCACCCTCGTGCGCGCCACCGACCATCAGGTCGAGGTCATCACCGACGGGCAGGTGGTCGAAACCTTCCAGGGCAACCCGCTGGACTTCATCGCCACCTACCAGCAGCGCTTCAAGGTGGCCGTGCCCCAGGGCCTGCCGCGCTTTTGCGGCGGCCTGGCCGGCTACTTCGGCTACGACACCGTGCGCCTGATCGAGCCCCGTCTGGCCCAGCGTCCCAGCACCCCCAGCATCGGCACCCCGGACATCCTGCTGCTGCAGTGCGAAGAACTCGCCGTCATCGACAACCTCGCCGACCGCCTCTTCCTCATCGTCTACGCCGACCCCAGCCAGCCCGGCGCCTATGCCCGCGCCCAGGCCCGCCTCGGTGAATTGCAGGCCCGTCTGCAAACCGTGGTGCCCGTGCCCCCGGTCGCGCCCACCGAATCCTTCCCGGTCGAGCGCCACTTCGCCAAAGACGATTACAAAGCAGCGGTCCTCAAGTGCAAGGAATACATTGCCGCCGGTGACTGCATGCAGGTCGTCATCGGCCAGCGCCTGCAAAAGCGCTTCACCGCCTCACCGCTGACGCTCTACCGCGCGCTGCGCTCGCTCAACCCCAGTCCCTACATGTACTACTACGACATGGGGGACCACCACGTCGTCGGCTCCAGCCCCGAGATCCTGGTGCGCCAGGAAAAGAACAAGGACGGCAGCCAGACCGTCACCATCCGCCCGATTGCCGGCACCCGCCCGCGCGGCGCCACGCCCGAGCAGGATGTGAGCAACGAAGCCGAACTGCTGGCCGACCCCAAAGAGCGCGCCGAGCACGTCATGCTGATCGACCTGGCTCGCAACGACATCGGCCGCATCGCGAAAACCGGCACCGTCAAGGTCACCGAGGCCTTCGGCATCGAGCGCTACTCGCACGTCATGCACATCGTCAGCAACGTCGAAGGCACCCTCAAAGATGGCATGACGGGTCTGGACGTGCTGCGCGCCAGCTTCCCCGCTGGCACCCTCAGCGGCGCGCCCAAGATCCGCGCCATGGAGATCATCGACGAACTCGAGCCCGTGCAACGCGGCGTCTATGGTGGTGCCGTGGGCTACCTCAGCTTCGCGGGTGACATGGACGTGGCCATCGCCATCCGCACCGGCGTCATCAAGGACCAGACCCTGTACGTGGCCGCCGGTGCCGGCGTGGTCGCCGACTCCGTGCCCGAACTCGAATGGAAAGAAACCGAAGCCAAAGCCCGTGCCGTGATCCGCGCTGCCGAGATGGTCGAACAAGGCCTCTGAGCAGAAAACCCTGATTCCAAGCGGGGTTTGTGCGATTTCACTCAGTGATAGCAGGGGGTGGCACGCGACGTTTCTTCTGTCACGATCGCGGGCTACACTGCATCACGCTGCCAACTCTGGCAGCACGACCCAACGGCCGGCCGTGCATTACGTCTTTGCCATCTACATCGCTGTCACCCTGGCCACTGGCGTGGCCTTGCTGCTCGTTTGGCGCCACGACCGCAAGCAGTCGTTCACGGCGCTATTGGGCCTGTCCCATCTCATCTGGACCGCCTACCCCCTGTCCTACCTCGCTGTACGCAACCCACAGGCTGTGTGGCAAGCGATTGGCATGACCGGTCTGTCCCTGGTGCCCTCCCTGTGCCAGGTGCTGCTCGTCAAAGGCATCGGTCAGTTCTCCGGACACCACGTCTCGCGGCGACGACTTCAATTCCTTTTTGTGACGCTGTTGCTGGCCCATGCCGCCGTCATGGGCCGAGACCTGGCGCTGGCCCAGGCGGGTTCCGCCACCATCAACCTCGCCATCAGTTTGTTTGTCGTCAACTGGCTGCGCAAACAAGGTCCCGGCGAGCGCTTCACCGGCGTGCTGCTGGTGCTCGCGGCACTCAACCAGTTCAACTTTGTCTTCCAGCCCGGCGATAACGGGGCACTCACCCAGACCGCCATCGCCACCATCTTGCGCCTGATGCTGGCCATGGCCCTGATGTACGCCGCCATGACCCGTTCCGCTGAAGCCGGCCGCCGGGTGCGCGACCGTTTCTTCCTGCTCACCGATCGTTCGCCGCAAGGTTCGGCCGTCCTCAAGGGCGAGCACGTCGTGTACGTCAACCCGGCCTTCCAGAGCATCTATGGCATGGACCGGGTTGACCAGACCCCCCGCGTCTTCTCGCCTGACTGGTTGCACATCACCAACCCGGCTGGCACGCACACCCCTGTCGGCAAGCTGCTGGCGCAGGTCCGCCGTGGCACCTTGCCGCTGGCCGAGTGGGAGGGTGAACGCAAAGCCCTCGATGGCCGCCCGCTCTACCTGCGCTACAAAGCCTGGGCGGTCGAGTGGGACGGCGACCCAGCCTTGCAAGTGGTCGTCTCCGACGACACCGCCCAGCACGAGGCCGCCCGCGCCCTCATGTGGCACGCCACCCACGACGAACTCACCGGCCTGCACAACCGCAGCGCGCTGCTGCAACGCCTGCGCGACCTGTACGACGATCCCGCTCAACCCGCCTTCGCCCTCATCCTGCTCGATGTTGACCGATTCAAACTCTTCAACGACGCCCATGGCCCGGCCGTTGGCGACGAAGTGCTCAAGGCCCTGTCGGCCCAACTGCTGCAAACCCTGGGCGAGCGTGCCGAACTGATGCGCCTGGGTGAAGACGAATTCGCTCTGCTGCTGATCGCCCCCGACGTCCACGTCGCCGCCAGCCAGATCACCACCGACATCCAGACCTTGCTGACCCAGCCCCTCACCCTCAGCGCGCACCGCTTCTTCCTTGATGTCTCCATGGGTGTGGCCCCTCACCCTGGCGTGGCAACCAGCCCCTACGCCCTGCTGCAAGCCGCCAACGCGGCCATGCGCGACGCCAAGCATCTGCCCGGCACCTCCGTGCAGTGGGCCACCGAGGCTGGTCGCCATGGCCTGGCGGCTTTTTTCGATGCCGAACAAGCACTGCGTGCCGGTTTCGAGAAAGACGAATTCACCCTGGTCTATCAACCCAAAGTCGCGGCAGCCGGACACCATATCGTTGGCTTTGAGGCGTTGGTGCGCTGGGACCGCCCTGGCATCGGGCGCATCAACCCTATGGACTTCATCCCGGCCGCCGAGCGCAATGGCCTCATCGTTCCCCTCGGAGCACTCATCCTCACCCAAGCCTGCCGCCAGATCGCGCGGTGGCGTGATCAGGGGCTGGCGCTGGTTCCCGTGGCCGTCAACGTCTCGCCCCTGCAACTCCTTGATACCCAGTTCCCGAACACCGTCATGAAGACCCTGGCGCAGTTCCAGCTCCCGGCGCACTGGCTCACCCTTGAAATCACCGAAACCGCTGCCGTCGCTCACATGGACCAGGCGCGCGAACAAATCAGCCAACTGCGCCAGCAAGGCGTCGATGTCGCGCTCGACGACTTCGGCACTGGCTTCTCCTCACTCAACATGCTGCGCAGCCTGCCCCTGCACACCGTCAAGATCGACCGCAGCCTCATCGACCCCATGCCCGATCCGCATGCCGTCGCCGTCGTCAAAGCCATCTGTGACCTCGCCACCGTACTCGACCTCGAAGTGGTGGCCGAAGGCGTTGAAACCGCAGCCCACGCCCAAGCCGCTCTGCAGGTTGGATGTCACGCTCTCCAGGGCTACCATTTCGCCCGTCCCCTTGAGGTGCCCGCTGCCACACAATGGCTCCAGGCACACAGCGCAGACCAAACAACCGCTCTGGCGGCCATGTAGAATCAAACCCATGCAGCAACCCTCGGATCTCTTTCGCCTGAATGCCCATTGGTGGCGGTGACGCCAGCCACACTGCATGACCCTGCGCGCGCGGCACCCCACCGCAGCTGACGCCTCCAAAGGGTCTCCGAGGGGAACACACTGAGGGATGGTGCAAGGCCATTCCACGAACCACATCCCGATACAGGATCGTGCCCATGCTGCTCATGATCGACAACTACGACAGTTTCACCTTCAACCTGGTGCAGTACTTCTGCGAACTGGGCGAAGAGGTCAAGGTCGTCCGCAACGACGAAGTCACCCTCGACGAGATCGCCGCCTTCCAGGCCGACCGTCTGGTGCTCTCTCCCGGCCCCTGCTCTCCCGACGAAGCCGGCATCTGCGTGCCCGCGCTCAAGCGCTTCGCCGGCCAGCTGCCCATCCTCGGCGTCTGCCTGGGCCACCAGAGCATCGGTGCCGCCATGGGTGGGCGCATCGTGCGCGCCAAGGAGCAGATGCACGGCAAGACCAGCGTCATCACCACCGACGAGCAAGGCGTCTATGCCGGTCTGCCCCAGCAGTTCACCGTCATCCGCTACCACTCGCTCGCCATCGAGCGCGCCTCGCTGCCCGACTGCCTGGCCATCACCGCCTGGACCGACGACGGCGAGATCATGGGCGTGCGCCACAAAGGCCCGCAGACCGACCCGAACTTCGCCCCACTGGAGGGCGTGCAGTTCCATCCCGAGTCCATCCTGAGCGAGCACGGCCACGCCATGCTGGCCAACTTCCTGAAGATGTGAGGCGCATGACATGAGCCAGTTGACCGATCAACAAGCCCTGCAACGTGTCATCGAACACCGTGAAATCTTCCACGACGAGATGCTCGGTCTCATGCGCCGCATCATGACCGGCGAGATGTCGCCCGTTGTCATGGCCGCCTTCATTGCAGGCCTGCGCGTCAAAAAGGAAACCGTCGGCGAGATCACCGCCGCCGCCCAGGTCATGCGCGAATTCGCCACCCCGGTTCACGTCGCCAACACGGCCAACCTCGTGGACCTGTGCGGCACCGGCGGCGATGGGGCTCACACCTTCAACATCTCCACGGCTGCCATGTTCGTGGCTGCGGCCGCAGGCGCGCGCATTGCCAAACATGGGGGCCGCAGCGTGTCGTCCTCCACCGGCAGTGCCGATGCGCTCGAAGCCCTGGGTGCCGCCATCACCCTCAACGCCGAACAGGTCGGGCAGTGCCTGGCCGACACCGGCGTGGGCTTCATGTTCGCCCCCAACTTCCACGGGGCCATGAAACATGCGGCACCCGTTCGCAAAGAACTGGGCGTGCGCACCCTCTTCAACATCCTCGGCCCGCTCACCAACCCGGCGGGTGCGCCCAACCAGCTCATGGGTGTGTTCCACACTGATTTGGTCGGCATCATGGCGCGGGTGCTGCAACGCCTGGGTTCTGACCATGTCCTGGTTGTGCACGGCCGTGACGGCCTTGACGAAATCACCCTCAGCGGTGACACCCTGGTGGCCGAACTCAAAAACGGTCAGATCAACGAATACACCGTCCATCCTTCCCAGTTCGGGTTCGCTGAACACGACGGCAGCATGCTCAAGGCGAACAACCGCGAAACCTCCATCGCCATCATGCGCGCTGTGCTCGACAACCAGCCTGGTCCCGCCCGCGACATCGTGTTGCTCAATGCCGGAGCCGCCATCTACGCAGCCAACGTGGCCGACTCCCTGGGTGAGGGCGTTGAACGGGCTCGCGATGCCCTCAGCAACGGCCGCGCGGCCGACCGCTTGCGTCAGTTCACTCAGACGACGCGGACCCTGGTGGCCTGAGCTGGGTCAGGGCCGTCGGCTGCAACACGCAGCGATTGCGGCCCTCTGCCTTGGCCTGATACAACAGCCGATCGGCCAGTTGCAACATCATCGCCATCGCTGTGCGCGGCCCTGGCGTTGTGCACGCCACACCGATGCTCACTGTCAGCGGAATCAACTTGCCGCCATACGTCACCGTCAGCGCGGCCACCTCCTCACGGATGCGCTCGGCAATGTGCATTGCACCGGCCGCATGGGTCTGGGGTAGCACCACCAGAAACTCCTCCCCACCATATCGCATCGCATGGTCGCCGGGGCGGCGCATGATACGCAAGATCACCTCTGCCACCGCCTTCAGGGCCTCGTCCCCGGCGGTATGACCGTGCAGGTCGTTCACCTGCTTGAAGTGATCAATGTCGATCATCAGCAAACCCAGTGACTGTTTCCAGCGCACCGCTGCGCCCCAGATCTCGGGCATCCGATCAGCCAGAAACTGCCGGTTGTGCAGACTTGTCAGCGCATCACGTTGAGACAATTCCTGCAGCCGGTTGTTCGCCTCCGTCAAATCCCCCAGCGCCTTGTCCAGATCCCTGGTACGTGCCAGAACACGGGCCTCCAACTCGGTGGCGTGCGCGGCCTGCAACTGCACATGCGCTTCCTGGGCCAGTTTGAACCGGTGCGCCAGCGCCAACGACAGCAGCAAAAACTCCAGCACCGAGCCAATCTGCATCCCATAGGTTGTCCATAAGTTCGGCTTGACCATCCCGAACATGGCCAACGCCAGCGACGTCAGGCCCAGCATCAGGCCACCGAACGCCGCCAGAAAATAAAACGCCTGGCGGTGCCCGCGCCGCAACATCCCCGCCGTGATCCCCAGCAGCAGCAGAGGCCCGACCACCGTCAGCGTCATGCCCAGCCTCATCGCCGGGGCGTAATGCCCCAGCCACAGCACCGGCAAGATCGCCAGGTACAACCACTGCACCGCCTGCATCACCGCATCAGCGCGCCGCCAATGGGTCTTCAAACTCAGAAAATCCCGTGAGAACAGGGACAGCAACACGCCCGCGATGCTCACACACACCGGCAAAACGTTGTTGCCCCAGTCTGGGTGCTGCGGCCACAGATGCTGAAACGTCAGACCGCTGAGCGTCATCTGCGCCATCCCGAACGCGGTCAGATAGCCCACGTAATACAGATAGCTCCGATCGCGCAGCGACAGGAAGAGCATCAGGTTGTAGAGCAACATCGCCAACAGCGCGCCGCCATATAAACCGATCCAGCCGAATTCCGCCCGTGCAGCCTCCAGTCGCGCCATCGGGGTGGTCACCACCAGTGACGCCTGCACCGAACCCTGGCTGCGCATCCGCACATACACCGTGTTGGTTTCGCCCTCGCGCAGTGGCACGTTCACATAAAAGTCCGGATGCGCCACAGGTCGTTGGCCAAACGCGCGCCGATCTCCGGTGGCGTGGTGCTGGCGAACCTGGCCGGCAGCGTCAAGCACATGCAGATCCACCTCGTCGAGCAAGGGATAACGCACGCCGAATTGCCAAGCCTCTTGCGTCGGATGCGCATTGCGCAACACCACCCTCAGCCAGAAAGCCGAGCCCGTGTAACCGAAACTCGGTTGCCCGCCTTTCAGTGCCTGCCACGCCGTCGCTGCCTGTGCCTGCGCCAACGTCAAGCTGCCGCCCACATCTTCCAGCACCTGCACCTGCACCTGCGCGCCGTGGAGGTACTCGGTGGCCGTGTCCTTCAGCACCACCGGCTCACCCAAGGGGGCCGCGCGCACCATGCCGCAGCACACCAGGCAGCACAGCCACCACGTCACCAGCCAGCCACCCCTCCATCCGATGCGCCGCAAATTGAACTCCCTCAGTGCAGACGCACATTGTCTGCCGTCTGTGCAGGGCGTGCCAGTCCGTGAAAGCCCTTTTTCACCCCTCAGTATTGATCGCAGGCAAACACGGATAATGTCGCCAACTCACCGCCCCGACCCGCTCATGTCCGACATCCTCCAGAAAATCGTCGCCGTCAAACACCAGGAAATTGCCGCGGCCTTGCCGCTCCGGCCCCTCGCCACCGTGCGGGCCGAAGCCGAAGTCCGCAACCGCGAGCTGGCCGATGTGCGTGATTTCGTTGGAGCGCTGCGCCGCAAGATCGACGCGGGCCAAGCCGGCGTCATCGCCGAGGTCAAGAAAGCCAGCCCCAGCAAGGGCGTGCTGCGCGAACACTTCGTCCCGGCCGAGATCGCCGCCAGCTACGCGCGCCACGGTGCCGCCTGCCTGAGCGTGCTCACCGACGCCCAGTTCTTCCAGGGCAGTCCCGACTACCTGCAACAGGCCCGAGCCGCCTGCGACCTGCCTGTGCTGCGCAAGGACTTCATGGTTGATGCCTACCAGATCTACGAAGCCCGTGCCATGGGGGCCGACTGCATCCTGCTGATTGCCGCCTGCCTGGACGACGCCCAGATGGCCGACCTCGAAGCCTGCGCCCACAGTCTCGGCATGGCTGTGCTTGTTGAAGTCCACGACGGCACCGAACTTGACCGCGCCCTCAAGCTGCGCACCCCGCTGGTCGGCATCAACAACCGCAACCTGCGCACCTTCGAAGTCACGCTCGACACCACGCTCGGCCTGCTGCCCCGTGTCCCGACCGACCGCCTGCTCATCACCGAATCCGGCATCCTTTCTGCCGCTGACGTGCAGCGCATGCGTGCCGCCCACGTTCACGCCTTCCTCATCGGCGAGGCCTTCATGCGCCAGCCCGATCCGGGCGTGGCCCTGGCCACACTGTTCGCCTGAGCGCGCTCGTGCCCGCGTCCACGCTTGTGCCGGGGGGGTTGGCCCGGCCCCTGTCCGACCTCTTCGATGTCGTGCCACCCGACTGGCGCGACGTCACTGAGCCCTTTCGTGCCAGTCCCCTCGGCCACGCGCTGATCTCCCGCGTCGATGCCGCCTGCCGCCAAGGCACCACCATCTACCCCGCCGACGTGTTCGCGGCCTTGCGCCACACCCGCCGCAGCCAGGTCAAGGTCGTCATCCTGGGTCAGGACCCGTACCACGGCCCGGGCCAGGCCCACGGCCTGGCCTTCTCGGTGCCCCCTGGGCAAGCCATACCCCCCAGCCTGCGCAACATCCGCAAAGAGCTCGCGCGCGACCTCGGCCTGACCCCGCCAACCCACGGCTGTCTGCAAGCCTGGGCCGAACGCGGTGTGCTCCTGCTCAACACGGTCCTCACGGTCGAGGCGGCACAGGCCGCCAGCCATGCAGGTTGGGGCTGGGAGTCACTCACCGACGCCCTGATCACCGCCGTGGCATCCGACCCCCACCCCTGTGTCTTCTTGCTCTGGGGCGCGCACGCCCAGCGCAAACGCATCTTGATTGAAGCATCCATGCCGTCACCTCAAGGCCACGGGGCACACCTCATCTTGCAGGCCAACCATCCTTCCCCGTTGTCTGCCACACGCGGTCCTGCACCCTTCATCGGTTGCGGCCACTTCGGACGGGCACAGACCTTCTGGCACGACCGGGGGCATTTTCTGGACTGGTCCCTGACCTGATCCGAGCACACCTGCACGCAGTGAAGACACATCTCGCTGCGCGCGCGCCATGTTGGCCGCCCCGATCCTGCCCTGATACGTCGGATTTTTCCAACAAGTTGGAACGCGAGCCTGACGGGGTTCGGCAAAAGAATCCGCAGATTGCTTGTCGATCGCAGAAAACGTCTGCTATATTAGCGGTCTTCCCTGGAGGGGTGCCCGAGTGGCTAAAGGGGGCAGACTGTAAATCTGTTGGCTTACGCCTACGCTGGTTCGAATCCAGCCTCCTCCACCAAGGGAACCACATGTCTCGAATCGCTCCCGAGCGGGAGTAGTTCAATGGTAGAACCTTAGCCTTCCAAGCTAATGACGCGGGTTCGATTCCCGTCTCCCGCTCCAAGGTCACGGTTCTGTCAATTCAGGCGTGTTAAAATGGCAATCTTCGCTGATGCGGAGGTTGCGGTGTCATGGTCGACACAGGTCTGGGTTGAATCCAGTCCAGACCTGTGTCGATGCCCATGTGGCTCAGTGGTAGAGCACCCCCTTGGTAAGGGGGAGGTCGGCAGTTCGATCCTGCCCATGGGCACCACACCTCTTCATCCCTTTCCTTCAGCCCACTCCCGTATCGCTAGGAGCGAGAAACATGGCAAAAGAGAAGTTCGAGCGGACCAAGCCGCACGTGAACGTTGGCACCATTGGTCACGTTGACCACGGCAAGACCACGCTGACGGCCGCCATCACCACCGTGCTGGCCAAGAAGTTTGGCGGTTCCGCCAAGGCTTACG
>JAGOKC010000133.1 GCA_017994835.1 Aquabacterium sp.
CGGGCAGCGCTTTGCCTGCGTGGGCGACGCCGCGGTCGGCATGCACCCGGTCACCGCCCATGGCTTCAATTTCGGCCTGCTCAGCATCGACAACCTGGCCGGCACCGTGCGGGCCGCGCACGCCCGCGGGGCGGACATCGCCGCACCGGATGGCTTGGCGCGCTACGAGCAGACCCAGCGCCGCGCGACCCTTCCGCTGTACCTGGCCACGCAGCTCGTCACCCAGCTCTACACCCGCGACAACCCGCCCGCCCGCGCCCTGCGCACCCTGGCCTTGCACGTGGGCGAGCGCTTCACCCCGTTCAAGCGCCTGATTGCGGCCTCGCTGACCGGTGGCGGTTGACACTCGACCACAATAGCTGGCCAGGGTCGGCCAGATTTCCCGCGTCGTCTGGGCTCCGACGCACAGCGGGCAGTCCCCTGGCAAGACATCACCGTCCGGCCACACCGCTCCTCTTCTATCACCAGCAATGGGACAATGCACGGTGCGGCCGTCTTTCCCGAGCCGCCCTGCCAACGGACCCACCGATGACCGACGAAAAAGACATGTCTGCCGACGAGCGCGCCGCGCTGGAGATCTCCCTGCCCACCGCGATGGAGCTGTGCCGCCTCGGCCTGGCCACGATGATCGACATCCGCCAGTCCTTCGAGATCGAGATGAAGGGCGCAATTCCCGACACCGTTCACATCCCGATGTTCGAGGTCAAGCTGATGCTCGGCCATACCCTGACCGAGGACGAACAGGACATCCTGGACGCTGGCGAGCCCAAGGAACTGGACGCACAAAGCTTCTTCAGGATGATCAACCAGCTGCACCATGCGCGCGACCACCTCTTGCTGTGCATCTGCAACAGCGGCCGGCGCAGCCTGACCGCCGCCTCGCTGCTGCGTTCGCTCGGCTACCCCAAAGCCTTGTCGGTCGCTGGCGGCTTCCAGGCCTGGAAGAAACTGGGGGCCACGCCCGCGCAGGCGACGCCTCCCGCCGCCTGATCCCTGTCGGAACAATCGAAACGCCTTCATTAGCTATCTTATTCGTAGCGTCTGGCGTCCATCCGACGCTGGGAATTGCACAAAAAGTGCCTGTTGATGGCGGTTCTGCCTGCCCAGGCCAGGGCCCGGGCGGTTCCCTCGGGACATCAGGCCGCTTCAGCCGCCTGGGACTCGTTGGCCGCAACCCCCGTGTGGACGCGGATCGCGCTCTGGGCTGACGCCAAGGCCTGTGACCGTGCAGTTTCGCCCATGGCCAAGCCTTCGGCACGCACGAAGCGCACATCGGTGATGCCGATGAAGCCCAGCACGGTCTGCAGGTAGCTCTCCTGGTGCTCCAGGGCCCGGCCGGCTTCGGTGGTCGAATAGCTGCCGCCGCGGCTGGACGCAATGATCACCGTCTTGCCGGTGGCCAGACCTTTAGGGCCCTTGTCGGTGTAGGTGAAGGTGCGCCCAGGCTGCGCAATGCGGTCGATCCAGGCCTTGAGCTGGCTGGGGATCGAGAAGTTGTAGAGCGGTGCGCCCAGCACGATGACATCGGCGGCCAGCAACTGGGAAACCAGGGCCTCGGACACGGCGTTTTCACGTTCTTGCACTTCCGTCAGCGGTGCCGCACCAGGCGCTGCGCGAAAACCGATGGAGTCAGCCGACAGGTGGTTCGGCGTGTCCACCGCCAGATCGAGATAGTCGACCACGGTCCCGGGATGACTGGCGCGCCACTGGCTGACGATGTCGCGGGTGAGCTGGCGCGAAACGGAGTGGGCGCCGAGGATGCTGGAATCGATGTGAAGCAGTTTCATGATGAAGTCCTTTGGTCCGGTGAAGCCGCACAGGGCGACCATATACTAAGTATGCGGATGGTTTGTTTGATTGATAAGATGGCAAATTTGCGATAGATTGTTCTAAGAATAGAACAATCAACCCGATCAGGCCCGATGCAGGATCTCAACGACATGCTGTTTTTCGCCGAAGTCGCCGAACGTGGCGGCTTTGCCGCTGCAGGCCGTGCGCTCGGCCTCCCAACCTCCCGGCTGTCGCGCCGGGTCGCCGAACTGGAAGGGCGCCTGGGTGTGCGGCTGCTCCAGCGCACCACCCGACGGATCGCCCTGACCGACGTGGGCGCTCAGTACCTTCGCCACTGCGTGGCCTTGCGCGAGGAAGCCCAAGCCGCTGCCGATGTGGTGGCCCAGGTGCACACCGAGCCGCGTGGTGTGCTGCGGGTAAGCTGCCCGGTCACCTTGGCCCAGACGATCGTCGGCGAAGTGGTTGCGCCGTTCATGGCGCGGTACCCGGAAGTCCGCGTGGACATCGCCGTCACCAATCGCGTCGTGAATCTGGTGGAAGAGGGCATCGACGTCGCGCTGCGCGTACGGCCCACGCTGGACGACAGCGGCAGCCTGGTCGTCAAGCGCCTGGGCAACAGCCAGACCCTGCTTGTCGGCACACCCGGCCAGCTCGACCATCAGGGCTGGCCAACCTCTGTTGGCGACCTGGACCGCCTTGACACCGTTGCGATGTCGGCATCCGACGGGCGCTCGAGTTGGCTGATGCAGGGGCCGAACGGTGCAACCCATGACTGGACGCATCAGCCGCGCCTGGTCGCCGATGACCTCCTGACCCTCAAGCTGGCCATTCTCGGCGGGGTGGGCGTAGGCCTGTTGCCCGACTACATGTGCCACCCGGATCTTCTGGCTGGCAGGCTGGTGTCGGTGCTGCCAGGCTGGAACCCGAGACCGGGTCTGATGCACGCTGTTTTTGCGTCGCGCCGGGGCCTGGCGCCCGCCGTACGGTGTTTTCTGGATTTCCTGGGCGAACGCCTTGAAAGCACCCGCGTCACGGCTGCTTCAGAAAGCCCCTGACCTCGGCCACCGTGCGCGCCGGATCCTCCTCCTGCGGCACATGTCCCAGGTCGTCGAACACCACCAGACGCGAGCTGGCGATGTCTTTCGCAAAACGCTGGCCATTCTCCGGGGGCAACAGGCGGTCTCGGCCACCCCAGAGGATCAGCGTGGGCTGCTTCAGGCTGCGGATCGCCGCCGGATCGCCGGTGTAGCCCTGCTCGATGCGGCGCGCCAGCGCCCGCCGATTGCCGGCACGCAGTGTCATGTCCACATACAGGTCCACTAGCTCGGGCGTGACCTTCTCGGGCTGCCCATACACATAGCGCGCGGTATTCTCCACCACGCCACGCGGCAAGGTGTAGGCCATCAGATCTCGCACCACCGGCATGCCCGCCAGCTGAAAACCAATCGGTGCGTTGCGCGGGTCCACCCCATAGCCGCTGGCGTCCACCAGAATCAGGCCGGCCACACGCTGCGGCACTGCCGCCGCCGTAGCCCAGGCAATCTGGCCGCCAAGAGAATTGCCGCCCAGCACAAAACGCTGGATGCCCAGCTGGTCCACCACTGCGGTCACGAATTTCACATAGGAGGCAATCGAATAATCGTTCTGGACATTCGGCCCGGTCAAGGCAAAGCCTGGCAAGTCGAACCGCACCACCCGCCGATCGGTGCGCAGTTCGCGCGCCCATCCCTCCCAGGTGTGCAGACTGGCCGAAGTGCCATGCAGCAGCACCAATGGCAACGAGGACAGCGGCGCGCCGGGTGCGCCCGGATCACGGGGCCCTTCGTCGCGCAGATGCACCTGCTGGCCCTGCACCTCGATGAACTTCGATGGCGGCTGGGCCCAGCGCGCGGTGAGCTCGCTCACTGGCTTGTCAGGCGCCCACGTGGCCACCAGGCCCGCCCCGCCAAAGAACACCACAGCACCCAGCAGCAGCCAGGCCGACTTGTAAAGCAACTTCATGGAGCCGGACTCTATCGGCCTGGCTCAACGCC
>JAGOKC010000134.1 GCA_017994835.1 Aquabacterium sp.
ACAGCGATGGGTGCTCCCCTCTGTGCTCCTGACCATGCGAACAGCTCGTGCGCGTACCTCGGCTGAAAACTTGTTTGCCTTTGTCATTGCTCAATCCTCTCAGAGAAATGAGCCTCTTCAAAATCCGAGGCGGTTCAGCATAGACGAATTCACCCACCTCGCGCAGCTTGTTAGCTGCACGCTCGAATTCGTCCTTCATCGCCAGTTCGAGAAACTCCGTGATGCCTTGAAAGTGGGGATTGCGCGCTAGGCCCACGATGTAGTGCACCCCGGCGCGCTCGCATTAGTTCAGGATGCGCTGCCCGCAGAGTCCGAGTCGCCCAGCAACACGATGCGCATCTGGGGCCACTTCAGACGCAGGCGTGTGACCAGCAGCTTGAGAATCGCGCCAGCGTGCCGGGCGCCATCGATGCGGCTGGGACGCAGGTAGGCGCACAGCAGTTGCTGCCCACAGAACTCGTGCAGCGACAGGTAGCAATAGCAGTCGTAGTAGCCATTGAAAAAGCGCCCCTCCTGCTGGCCATGCGGCGGGTTGTCAGCGGCGTCAAAGTCGAGTACGAGCTCTTCAGGCGCGCTCTTGAGGCTAGCGATTAATTGATCGACCAGCACCTCGTGCAGCCGCTTGGCAGTAGCCCGGCCTGCCCATTTCTTCAGGCGGCACAGCGTGGGCGCGCTGGCCACCTTACGATCAACGCCGACGGCTGTTCGTAGTGCCACGTCCTGGCGCAGCTTGCTGTGGTCGCTCAGGTCCTAGCAGCCCAGCGCCAGTCTGTACACCCGTTGGCGCAACATGTCGCGCACGCCGTGCTTGATCAATGGCGAGCTGCGCGGATCAGCGATGCAGCGCAGGCCGAGCCTGCGGTCGGTTTCCCCCAGCAGCACGATCCCACCATCGCTGGTCATGCTGCCGCCATCAAACCGTCCCTCCACGACTCGGCGCCCAAGCCGACCAAAATTCAATCGTGTTCGCCCCGGTTTCTTCGGTATCGCCTGCCACTGGCAGCCCCATTTTGTGATTGGCAATAGATGCCAATGACAATGTGCATTCGGGCGGGACAGCCGACTCCTCTACGTGAAATATTCGGGCTGGCATGGAAAAGTTCTTGTCTGGCGTCTGTCGTGTTGCAGGTCCAAGGTATCGAAAGAGACCGCCTGCAAACAATCCACGCCCCGGGTGCTCATCTCCGGTTGGCATCTCACGCATTGGTCGGAGCTTGAAATGATTTTCTTGGGCCGACGAAGTGGAAGGTTATTTCGCTGCACCCCACTGCTGGAGGCTGTGTGATAACTCGTCAGCAGCGGCTGTTGCCCGACAGGTCCTGCTTGCAATCGACCCCAGAAATCCCGAACAGTATTGCGACGTGCCAGACCGGCGGTAACTTTGCCAAATTGGCCTCGTGAACGCTCTGAGGCTGCGTTTTTGATCTGAGAAGGTGCCTGTGCACTCACCAACCGCATTGCCTTTATCGTTTGGGTAATACCCAGAATGCTGATGACACGCTTGAGGTTGTAAGCCAACACGTTCAAGCTCATTTCGGTGGACACGTTTCCCATTCCACGCGTCAGGAAGTGTGTCCAGCCCATCCACTGCTTGAGTGTTCCAAATACATGCTCGACAGTGCTCTTTCTCACTGTCATCGCTTGGGGCATGCGGTCAAGCCGATGCTGCACCGATTCCATCACCGCTTCGTGCTCCCAACGTCGAATGCGCCGGGAACTGCTGGGGGTGCATTGCGCCTTGATCGCGCATCCAATACAGGCGCTACTCCAATAAATGCGAATCTGCATCCCTTTCTCTTCGCTGGTGAATCGATGAATAGCCCGATTGCCTGCGGGACACAGGTACTCATCTTCGCGTGCAATGTAGATGAAGTCCCCTTTGTCGAACCGCCCGTCGGCATTTGCACTTGAAGTCATGGGCTTGGGAACATACGCCGCAATGCCTGCGTCTTCACAAGCCTTGAGTTCCAGGCCGCTGTAATAGCCACGATCAGCGATGGCTTGCAACCCGGCGCGGCCCATGGCCTCACTTGCCGCCAGCGCAAGCTTGCTGAGTTGCGAGCGATCACTACCCGTGTTGGTGACTTCATGCGCCACGATCAGATGATTCTTGGTGTCTACCGCTGTCTGCACGTTGTAGCCCACCATGGCCGTGCCTTTGGCACTGTGGGTCGTCATCGCCCGTGCATCCGGGTCGGTCTGGGAGAGTTGCCGATCAGGCTGAGTCTCCAGCTGCGCCTTGATCTTCTGCAGGTCTCGCATGTGTTGGCGCATCTTCTGGATCTTGCCTTGCAAGCATTCGGTCTTGGCCTGCATTTACATGGGCTGCGTTCGATCTGCCGTCTCCAGTGCATCGAGATAGCGCTGGATGCTTTCTTCAAGTTCACGCTCGGGTCGTTCAACCTTGCCCGGTGTGTCGTTGCGTTCGCGGTCGTTGACGGCCTTGAACTTGCTGCCATCGATGGCGACCACAGCTTGCGTAAACAGCTTGAGTTCCCGGCACAGCAGCATAAAGCGCCGGCACACATTGCAGATGCCTTTGCCGTTGTCCCGACGGAAGTCTGCGATGGTCTTGAAGTCCGGGGCCAAACGACCTGTCAGCCACATAAGCTCCACATTGCGTTGGCACTCGCGCTCCAGGCGGCGACTGGACTGGATGCGGTTGAGGTAGCCGTAGAGATACTCCTTCAGAAGCACTGACGGGTGGTACGAGGGGCGCCCGGTTGCTGCCGGCATTGCACCCTCAAAGCCCAGCGCCTTCATGTCCAACTCGCCGATGAATGCATCCACCACCCGCGCAGTGTTGTCCTCGGCAATGAAATCATCCAGACACTCCGGGAGCAATGCGACCTGGTTTCGATCGCTACCCTGGATGAATCGGGTCATCTTCTGCCCTCCATCAACACCTTGTTGTTAGTGTCAACGCAGCAGGACTTCAGAGAGTGGACAAAATCAGTGTGTTTTCACACAGCCTCGCTGGCAGGCAGTCACTCACGATTGCACCAGCCGCTTGGACTTGGCGATCGACATCAGGATGCCCAGCCCCAGCCCCAGGGTCAACATGGCCGTGCCGCCGTAGCTGATGAAGGGCAGCGGCACGCCCACCACCGGCAGGATGCCGCTGACCATGCCCATGTTCACGAAGGCATACGAGAAGAAGATCATCGCCACCGCGCCGGCCAGCAGTCGCGAAAACAGCGTGGGCGCCTCCAGCGCAATCACCAGCGCACGCAGCACCAGAAAGCTATAGATGGCAATGAGCACCAGGCCGCCAATCAGGCCGAATTCCTCGCCGTAGGCGGCGAAGATGAAGTCGGTGGTGCGCTCGGGGATGAACTCCAGGTGCGTCTGCGTGCCCTGCATGAAGCCCTTGCCCCAGACGCCGCCGGAGCCGATGGCGATCATGCCCTGGATGATGTGAAAGCCCTTGCCCAGCGGGTCTCGTGTGGGGTCCAGAAGGGTGCAGATGCGCTGCTGCTGGTAGTCGTGCAGCACCGGCCAGCGCACGCCGTCGGCGCAAAGGTCGTCCCCGAAAAACACCACCAGCCCGATGCCTACCAGACCCACCAGCACCGGCGGCACGATCAGCTTCCAGCTCAGCCCGGCGAAAAGGATGACCGACAGGCCGGCCGCCAGCACCAGCAGCGCGGTGCCCAGGTCGGGCTGCTTCATGATGAGCGCCGCCGGCACCGCCAGCAGCGCGCCGGCCGCGAGGAAGTCCAGCGGGCGCAACTGGCCTTCGCGCTTCTGGAACCACCAGGCCAGCATCAGCGG
>JAGOKC010000135.1 GCA_017994835.1 Aquabacterium sp.
TTGCCGTCGGTGCCGTGGACGATGCACGCCCCGACCGCTGGGGCGAACGCGTGATCCGCTTCATCGACCGGCCGCTTCGCAGCTCGCTGATGGAGTTCCTGTACCTGGCAGGCGACGAGCGCTTCGGTGCCCTGGGCGTTTCCACCTCGGCCAGCGCCTATCTGCCCCGTACCCAAGGGCCCTTGCCCTGCCTGTCGGATGTGGACGTGCTGCACCAGGTCGTGCAACAGGTCGTGCTCGGCGAGCCGATCAGCGAACCCCTGCGCCGCCTCATTGCGCCCGGCGTCAGCATGGGCGGCGCGCGGCCCAAAGCGCTGATCCAGATCGACGGACACCCCTGGGTGCTGAAGTTTGCCGAGCCCGGAGAAGCCTGGAACTCCCCCCTGATCGAGCATGCCACCCTGACGCTGGCTGCACAGGCGGGCATCCGGGTGGCCGCCACACAGGCGGTGGCGCTGCACCAAGGCCATGCGGTGGCCGTGAAGCGCTTTGACCGCGTTGACGGCACCCGCATCCACGCCTTGTCAGCTCGCGTGGCCCTGAAAGCAGCCGGTGAAGACATGGGCTACCCGGAACTGGCTCAACTGTTGAGACGGCGCGGCCCGGTACGCGAAGGCGTGGCCAAAGCACACATGCGCGAGCTGTTCGTGCGCATGGTCTTCAACATCCTGATCGACAACACCGACGACCATGAGCAAAACCATGTCGTGCTGATGAACGATCAGGGCGAGTACCTGCTGTCACCCGCGTTCGACGTCCTGCCCATTGGGCAGGCGCTGGGCTACCAGCAGATGCGCGTGGGCACAGACGGTGCCGTTTCCACGCTGGACAACGCCTTGTCAGAGCATGCGCAGTTTGGACTGCGGCTGAACGAAGCCCAAGCACTCGTCAAAGACGTGGTGAGCGTGGTGACACGCTGGCGAGCACACTTCGCAACCTGCGGCGTGCGCCAACAGGATCTGGATGCGCTGGCCGAGCAAATCGACCGGCCCGGCCTGCTCGCACAGCGACAAGCCTGGCAACGCTGACAGCCCGCCCTCAGGCGTACACCACCATCACGGTGCCACTGCGCGCTTGATCGCCCGCGCCAGTGGTTGCGGCAAGCTGCCCAGTGCATTGAGCACATGCGGCAATGCGCGCAGCTTCAGTCCGGTGTAGGCGTTGGGCACCACGGCCTCGATCAGGTGCGGCCCCGGTGTGCGCAGGGCGTTCTCCAAGGCGCGGTTGAACTCCTCGGCGGTGGTGGCGCGCGCGGCTTGCACGCCCATGCCCTGGGCCAGTTGCACAAAGTCCAGGCCGGGGTTGCCAATGTCAAGCTGCGAGCGGGCCTTGTCGCCCTTGCCCGTGGCACCCACGCGCTGCAGCTCCATGTTCAAGATGGCGTAGGCCTTGTTGTTGAAGATGACGGTCGTGACGTTGAGCTTTTCGCGCGCCATGGTCCACAAGGCCTGGATCGTGTACATGGCCGAGCCATCGCCCACCAGCGCCAGCACGGGGCGGTCCGGGCAGGCAATGGCCGCACCCACGGCATTGGGCAGGCTCTGACCAATGGCACCGCCCGTCAGGGTGATCACGTCATGGCGAGGTGCGCCGCGCGTGAAGGTCGGCAGCTTCACACCCGAGGTCTGGGCCTCGTCCACGATGATGGCCCGCTCGGGCAACAGGGCCCCGATGGCCTGGCACACCTTCTCGGCGCTGAGCTCGCCGCTCGGGCGCTCGGGGCGCTGCGGGGTCTGCAGTTCAGGTTGAACGTCCTGCGCACCCAGCGCGGCCACCAGCTTGTCCAGACCCGCCACGGCGTCTTGCTCGTAAGTGGCCAGGCGGTGCACCGTGCAGCCCTCGGGGACCAGGTCGCTGGGCTTGCCGGGATAGGCGAAGAAGGACACCGGCGACTTGGCATCGACCAGCACCAGGTGCTTCAAGCCCGCCAACTGCGTCGAGGCCAGCTCGGCCAGATAGGCAATGCGCTCCACATGGGGCAGGCCGGCACCGCGCTCAATGCGGGTGGGGAACACCTCGGCGTACAGCTTGGTCCCGGTTTTCGCGGCAATGCGGGCGGCCGCCATCAGCGCCGGTTCGCGCAGGGCGCGTGCGCCCAGCAAGAAGGCGGTCTTGCCGCCGCCTTGCAGGGCCTTCGCAATGGTCGCCACCACCGCATCGTCGGCCACCGGCGGCACCGTCAGCGTCGGCATGGGGGCCGGCACGCCGCCCTCGCTCCATGACACGTCGGCCGGCAAGATGAGCGTGGCGACCTGGCCGGGTGGGCCCATCGACGCGGCCACAGCTTCCACCGCGTCCTGACACAGCGCCGCCGTGCTCTGCGAAGTGCGTACCCACTTCGACACATTGCGCGCCACGGTCTCGATGTCGGACTGCAGTTGCGCGTCGTACTGCACATGGTGCGTGGCATGGTCGCCCACGATGTTGACGACCGGCACGCGCCCCTTGCGGGCGTTGTGCAAGTTGGCCAGGCCGTTGCCCAGGCCGCAGCCCAGGTGCAGCAGCGTGGCGGCAGGCTTGCCGGCCATGCGCGCATAGCCATCGGCGGCGCCCGTGGCCACACCTTCAAACAGCGTCAGCACCGCCCGCATGCGCGGCTCGTGGTCCAGCGCGGCCACAAAGTGCATCTCGGACGTGCCAGGGTTGCTGAAACACACTTCCACCCCGGCATCGGCCAGGGTCTTCATCAAAGCTTGCGCACCATTCATGGTGGTCTCCTCGTTATCGGTCTGATTTCAGTGCGGGGTCTGCGCCACAACGGGCGCGGCCATGAAGCGGCGCATGGTGAACGCAAACAGCAAACCGCCCGCATACATCAGCACACCATACAAGGCACCGGGAATGGCCATGGCATCATCCTTGAGCACCGTGCTGGCAATCACCAGCGCCAATGCGGCGTTCTGCACCGCTGTCTCAATGCCCAGCGTGATCGATTGGCTGCGCGAGAGCCGGGCCAGCCAGGCCATCGTGAAGCCCACGGTCAGCATGGTCAGGTTCAAAGCCAGCGCAAACGGGGCCAGTTTGGCGAAGTTGTCACCCAGCAGCACCCAGTTCTTGACCACGGCCAGCACCACGATCAGCACAAACAGCAGCGTGGCAATGCGCGTGGCGCGCGGTTCGAACCACAAAGCCCACCGCGTCCAGCGATGGCGCACCACCATGCCCAGGGTCACGGGCAGGCCCAGCACCAGGGCCACCTGCCCCATCATCAGGCCCACCGGCACGTTCACCGCCCGCTCGGCCCCCATGAAATGGCCCAGCGCCCAGGTCACCACCACCGGCAGCGTGAAAATCGTCAACACACTGGCCACCGCCGTGAAGCTCAGCGCCAGCGCCACATCGCCGCGCGCCAGGTAGGTCAGCAAGTTCGAGGTGGAGCCGGTCGGGCAGGCCGCCAAAATCATGAAGCCGACGGCAAACGCGCCGGTCACGCCCATGGCGGTGATCATCAGGTAGCACACCAGCGGCAGCAGCACGAAGTGACACCCCGCCCCCACCAGCAAGGCACGGGGCTGCTGAAAAATGCGCTGGAAGTCGCGCACCGTCAGGCCCAATCCCAATGAGAACATGATGAAGCCCAGAATCAGGGGCAGCAGAACGCTGGATACGATGTCACCTTGCATGGATACTCCTGGTCAGGTGCCGGCCGCGATGGCTTTGGCCGCCGCACGTGCCGTCAAAATACAACCGGGCAGGAAGGTGCCCTCCAGCGAACGTTTGCCACTGGCCCCGCCCCC